>NZ_BAIS01000050.1 GCF_000613345.1 Prevotella disiens JCM 6334 = ATCC 29426
AGACATTGTTCAAAATTTTCCATATAGGCGCAAAAAAAGGTGAGATAGATTTGCAATCTATCCCACCTTTAATATAAATTTTGTGTATGTTTGTGTTAGAAAAATCCCACCTTTTGATGTGCCATACTTTTAGAATGAACTATTGAAGAACATTCCTGCTGGAAAAGCATTCTTGTTAACAAACTCCCATTTCTTAACCAAACCAACTCCGCTATCAGAGAATACGAATGTTGCATTTTGTTGCCATTGCTCAAAACTCTTAATACCTGAATAATAAACATCGCCTGATATAGGGTCAACGCTTACACCGTTATAGTTGATTGTAGCATTTGGATTAAAAGTTGTAACATCTACCATTTTAGAAGTTTGGTTGTTGGTAAAATCGTGCTTATAGATAGTTGAAGTTCCATTGCAGAAATAAACTTTATTTCTTATTACTCCGAATGCTGGAGCATGAGCATAACCACGACCAATAGGCTGTTCTAACTTATGCTGGGTTGCGACAGGATTATCAAGATTGCGAATATCAATGCGTGTAATACCTTGGAAATCGCCTTCAGTAGAAACCCAAAGTTTTCCATAGTTGTCTATTTGAATACCAGTAGGCGTACCTGCTACAGCAATTTTCTTTATGATTTTACCTGCTTCGATAACGATGATTTCTTTATTCTTTGAAGCTGCATAAATTTTACCATTATAAACTACCATAGGAAGATTGGTAATATCTTCTCCACCTGCAATGGTTATGATTTTACCATCAGGTTGAATGCGATATAAAGCGTAAATAGAAGTATAATTCTCTCCGTAAGTTGTACTATGAACGTACATGTCTTCCCCAAGCACAGAGATTTGGTCTGGGTTCTTTTCTGCTAATGCTGCTGGTGATATAGACTTGATACGTTTCAAAGTCGTTGCATCAGCAATAACAATTAAACCTTCGCTACCATTATTTTCACCCTTTTGAGAAACAATATAAACTTTACCATTTGCGAAAGTCATTGCTTGAGCTATGTTTCCCAACATCTTACCATTTACTTTGTAGTAAACACTGTCGGTGTAAGCACCCGTTTTGCGGTTAATGTAAGCGAGGTGTCCGTTTGTACCATAGTTACCTTCGTTCAAAAGGAAGCCACCCATTGTAAAAGTTGAAACTCCGTCAGTCTTTTCAAAGTCATCTGCGTCATTGTCAGAACATGATGCAAAGCCTACACAGAGTGCTATTGCACAAAAAAATAAAACTTTTTTCATTTGTTTTTTATATGAATTAATGTTTACGATTATTTAATCTTCTCTATATTAATATTGGATAGAAGTTTTTAAGGCTATGTGATGTGGACACAAAGGTACTGATAAACTATGATATAAAAGAAGAACAATGTGAAAAAGATGAAATATGGTATAAAAATAGAGTGCAACTTGTGGGGCTGCACTCTATCTTTATAGATGATAAATAATCACTTTAATTATTTGATAACCACCTTCTTGCCGTTGTGGATATATACGCCATGAGTAGGTTTCTCAATGCGTACACCTTGCAAGTTATAATAAGGTGCGTCATCAATATCGCTTTCCGTAATAGTTTCAATACCTGCTGCATCTTTGTAAACCATTACATTCGCAAGAACATACTCGAAATCATAATTTTCAGCTTCTGCTCCGTATGCTGTTACAGTGTAAAGTCCTTCCTTAGAGAAATCATTTACAACATTGCCGTCCTTATCTTTAATGATGAAAGTAGGCTGCTTGGTGAGTACACTTGCAGTTTCGTTGTTCTTCAAACCTTCGATAGTAAACTCTGGTTTGTAATTGTCAGCAATATAAACGTGTTTGTTTACAATCTTGATTTGTGCCTTTGCTTTAACGATTGTGAGTTCGCCAGGAACCAAGAAGAGCATATCAGAAACGACAGAACCTTTTGAAATTTGGATAGGATATGTGCCAACCTTTGATGTTATTACTGCTGCACAAGTAAATTCAGGTGTTCCTATAAACTCATCGCCTACAGTAATCCAACCAAATTTTCCATTTTCATCGCCATAAGGGCGTACTATGTTGCGTGCTGTAATCTGTGTACCGAACGATTTTAAGTTACCATAATTTTTGAAGAAGTCTTGCCATTGAGCAGCTTCCTTGTAGGTATCAACAGTGAAAAGAGGAACATAGAGAGGAGTGATGGCCTTGTTAATATCAGCAAAAACATCTTTTCCTAATTTGCAAGGAGCCTTCTTGTATGTGCGAATGCTGTTGAAAGTAAAGCAATTAGCAAATGCTTTGTTACCAATTGATTCAATGGTTTCAGGCAAAACTATATCAGTAATGCGTTGGCAACCAGCAAATCCGTAAGCGTGAATCTTCTTGATAGGAGCTTTAATGTTGAGCTTCTTTGATGCCATAGGCATTACTTCGATAATTTCAGTTCCGTCTTGTGAATAAAGAACATTATCAATGAGCTTAAATTGCTTGTCAGTTCCTGTTGGAACAACTACCTCTGACAAAGAATTAATGTTGCCAAATACGCCATCACCAATCTTGACTATTGAGTTAGGAAGTACTATTTTTGTCAAGCCTTGGCAGCCATAGAATGCACGTTCAGGCATTTCGTTGTTCGTGGTAGTGAACATAATGTCATTCTCGATAAGGTATGGCTCGCCGCCTTCAACTATGTTTGCACCAGTCAAATCGATAGTTTCGATAGAGTTTGGAGTCTGTTGGTTGGCTTCATCAAGACCTGCAAGGTTGCGCAAGAACTTAATATCCGTAGAGTTTAAACTACCTGTAACGACAACACCTTTAAGGGTTGCAATCTGTTCCGCAGTGATTTGAGTTTTCAAAGAACCAGGAGTAGTAACGTTAAGTTTAAGTACCAAATCCTTAGCAGGGCGGTCTGGCGCAATACCGATGACCATTGATTGATTTGAACGGAACTCATATCCAGTTGGATTCAAGATAGAAACATCATAGAAACCGTTGTTAGAGCCGTCCCAACCCCAATTAACATATACTTTACCTTCTTCGTTATATCCACTGAAAACGAAAGCGTGACCAGCACGTTTTTTAGGGTCTATAGCTCCGTACAGAATAGCGCGCTTTTCATTTAATTCCTTAAAGACAAGGTTCATCCATTCTGTTGGCTTGCTTATATATTTGGTACGCTCATAAAATTGAACATTTTTGTAACCGAAATGTTTCTTTAAACCTTCGGCTGCTACTATATTTGTTGAACCTGAAGCATCGGTATGATAATCCATTTTAACCGCAAATCCACAGTCGCGCATTAAAGTTGCTACTGCTTTAGCTTCGACATCAGTGTAATTTTTAGCCTTATAATCGTCGCGCATATTACGCCAATCATAAGTGCTTTGGCTTAAATCAACGGTAAAATCTTTAGATGTACCATCTGCTTGTTTGACATTCAACGTTACAGAACCTATACCTTTGGTTGGGTATTTGTTATAACGCAAAATCTGCGCCATAGCTGTTGCTACGCAACCTGTTAGGGCAATATTGCTCTGTTTGTAAGATTGCCATGTGCCTTCAGCAGACTTTGTTGCTGTAGGACAAAGGTTATTGTAAGGGGATTGCTGTCCCCAGTTTGATGTAATAAAGTTATCAACACGTTGTTGGAAGAGTGTTGGGTCTGGTTTGATGCCTTTTACAACCTCACCTTTCGCTACAATATCCTTAATAGCAACTTCTGCTGCTTCAAGATACCAACGGAAATTGTCGTTGATTTGCTCTGCATTAAATGTTTCGTCAGAATATCCTAATACTTCAGGAACAAGGTCATCATTACTAATGATAGCAAAGCCGCCTTGCTTTGTGCCTACTATTGTGAAAGCCTCATTCTGCTTTAACACTTTAAGAGGAGTGCTTGGAGCCATTCGACGTTGTGTCTGGCGTCCAAAATTAGCCATTAATGTGCGTTTTGCAGCAGCCATGATAGCCGATTTGCTACGTGGTGCAGCTGAACTTGGTAGGGTTAAACTCAATAAGAGTCCCATGCAAGCTATATTTCGTATTTTATTATACATGGTCATATTGTATTTTAATTAGCTTTGGCAAGGCGATTAACGATGGTCGCCTTGCCTCGGAATGTTAAATTAGTTATTAATGATTACCTTTTTGCCATTAACGATGTAAAGACCGCGCTTCAATGACTTGAGGTCTTTAGCGTTCTTAAGAACTTGAACACCGTCAATTGTATAAACATTGTAACTGTCTGAACTGAGTTCTTCTATCTCGTGAATGTCTGTAACAACGTTTACATCGACTGGGGTTGATACTGAACCGTCAGCATAAACGGCTGCAACACTATAAGTATGGTTGCCATCAACACCAGGTTGTCCGTCGTTAAATTCCAACGTTGAACTATTACCGATGAAAATTCCATCACGATAGATGTTGTAACTTAGAGGCAAATTACCCTTTGTAAAGCTGATATCATCAATCATGAACATCGTTGTTGTTTTTGATGATGTATTATGATGAATTGCAAAATAACGTGCACCTTCAGGAAGATCAACTATAATGTTTGTCCATTTGTTCTCCTTCACTGTGTAAGTATCGCCAATTTTGATAAACTTTCTTATATCCCTAGGATTGCCCGCATTAGAATAGAGTACATCAAATGTTTCTGCATAACGGCTAATATTCTTTGCCCAGAAATTAATAGTCTGAGATTTGCCAGGCAAAATAGGACTAATCATCCAATTATTAGAATTTATAGGTGTTGCACCAGACGTTAATGAATTTACTTGATAAGTATTCATTGCATACTTTTGTCCTCCATGAGCTTGAACAGAATTGTATAGTTTGCTATCAGGCGAGAAGAATTCGTTTGGTTCAGCAATAATAAAGGCGTATTGTTCATTATTGTGAGGATATTGGAATTCTTTTGGGGCTGGAGAGATGGCATAACCCTTATCCATATCAAGGAGAGTCCAATCGCCAAATGAGGTTGTCCATGAATCGTAATCCTCAAATGTTTCTACAACACTTGGGGTTTCAATTTGTGGAGCTTCCCAACGCAATCCAACAGTAGGCTTGTTATTGCCAGTTGTCGTAACGTTTTGTGGTTGTGGAACATCGTAACTATTGAATGTAATCGTCTTTTCGCTTACATCGTTACGCTTGTCTGCGTCAGACACTGTTACTACTTGCGCTTTTACAATGAACTGTGTTCCTGCATCTTTCAACGAAGTTTGATAAGTTACTGGTATTTCTTCCATATCAGTAGTTGCAAGTTTCTTTGTCAATGGGTGTTGTGAAACTTCATTACCATTTACAAAGATTTTCACCATAGTCTTTTCGTCTAATGTAGTAGTACCACAGTTGGTAACTTCTGCATTGAATTTTACCTCATGTCCTTTTAATGTTTTCTTTGGAGCAACGAGTTGAACTGCCGCATCAGTAGGAAGTGGGTCAATGATGTTAATGTTGTCGATATAAATAGGAGCTGTTTCTTTTGTAGGGTCAGCAGCAATACCGAACAAAAGTATTTGCACATAAGCCATTTCTGTATACTCTGCAGGTATATTTACAATTGCTCTGTGCCAACCATTATCTTCTTTACTGGTTGCAAAATCCTTACTATAAAGAGGTTTAACGCTACCATCAACACCCTTTAACATGATTACTAATTGTCGTTTTGAAGCAGGTTCACACTTATAATCGAATGAAAGTTGTGGTTTAACGGCACCACGCAAACTAATTTTTCCAAACAATGCAAGTGCTTTACCTGCTGCCTTTGGATTGAAGTACATTGCGCCACCATCGTTATCAGCAGCTGCTGAAGGTGTAATAACCCATTCATCTCCAGCTTCAGATGGTCCACTTTGTAAGTATTGACCTTGGTCTGAATTGTTCTTAAAGCTTTGTTTGTAAGGCATTTGATATGGTTTTCCAACGAGGAGTGCTACTGCTTGGAGTTTTCCGTTGCCTGATGCGTTCTTCGGAACTACTGCAAAATAAGCTACAGTTTGAGGACCCTCGATGGTTTTGAAGTTTTCTATTACATATTCTTTTGCTCCCATTGCAGATCGACCTAATTCAATCATTTCGCCTTCTGGAGTAACTTTGTATATATAATAGGTGATTCCGTCAGGATTAACGAATCCTCCTTCTGCCGCAGTAGGGGTTGTCCATGTTAATTTTACAGAGTTCAATTGGTCAATGGCTGTCAATTTGAATTTTCCAGGACGGTCTTGTCCTACTTTTACATTTACCGTTGCTTTTTCTCCGATGCCATTTTCGTTATAAGCAAATACAGAATAAGTGTTTTCACCATGGGTTGCACTTGGGTCAGTAATAGAATATTGTTTTCCAACTTCTGCTGGTTGGATTGTTCCTACCAAGCGTTCTCCGTTCTTAACTTCAATCTTTGTGAGTGATGTAATTGGTTCGCCCTTGCGATTTTTAGTAGGTGCATTGAATGTAATGGTAGCTTGGTCTAAGCCACTTGCTTCTGTAACAGCTTTGATATTAGTAACAGAGTCAGGTGCAGTAGGCAATGGACCAAGGAGAAGTTGGAAGTTATCGATTGCAATAAAATATGAGCCCTTCTCTGAAACAGCGTGGAAACCGAAATTATAGTTGCCTTCAGGACCTACTTTAATTTCCTTTTCGATGCTGTGAGTAACGTTCCTTTTTTCTTTATATGCAGTAATAGGCATCAATTCTTTGTCTAATTTTTTGAAGTCTGTGCCAGCATCTTGTCCCCATTTTACTTCAATTTTTTCTTCAGAACCAGCAGGGGTTATGACATCATACTTTACAAAATAAGTGTAACCAGCTTTGAGGTGGATAGGAGGAGAGATTAACCAATTGTCGCTCTTTCCTTTAAAACTATATCCACACTTCATATACTGATTATCTTCGTCCCATTTCCATTCGTTATAGCTGCCTTTCACTGGGTTTACATCTGCCCATAGTGTTGCGCTTGCTTCTGTATCGAATGGTTGAACATAGTTTGGTTCAATAGCGCTTCCGAAGAAGAATGGTTCAGTTTCGTTGTAATCGCCTGTAACTCGTCCATTAACCGATTCTACAATGTACTTGTAAGAGCTATATTCGCCAGCTGTCAAATCTTCTTCATAGGTCAAAGCCTTCAAGCCAGACGCTACGATTGTACCTGTTCCATTGTATTCTCTAATGACGTTGTAAGTGATTGGTCCCATGAAACCATTGTTTTCAACACCCATCGGAGCTGTCCATGTAAGTTTTACATGTCCTGTTGTACTATGAGTAAGGACTAAATTTTCAGGAGCGTATGGAACATCGAAGCCAACATAGTGGTTGTCATTGAATTTTGCACCATTGCCAACTGCATTAGAAACAACGATTTTGAAGTTTTTAAGTCCGTCTTCTGTTACTGTTACGTCAGCAGTTTTTACCGCACCAGGCAGAACTTTACCTGTTGCAGCTTGTTGCCCGTCAATATAAATCACATATTTCAATTCAACGGCTTTGTTTAAAGGTGTGCCACCATATGTTTGTGTTGGTGCAGTGAAGGTAACTTTACCAGTGAGAGAAGATTCAACGAAATCATAGGTTACGTTTGAAACTTGGTCAGGTGCTCCGTCTTGAGCAGCAGCACCAGGAATAGCGAGACCTGAAATAGAGTTTGGCAAGGTACCAACTTCTGTTGCAAGACCAGTTTGAAGGTTCACTGTATAGAGTTTAGAAACTTCGTTTGCATCGGTTGCAGCCCAATAGAATGTTCCGCTAACAGGGTCTATATCTGCACTTTGTGGGAAAACTTTCTTGTTAGCTGTGAGTAATTTGACACCAGTGTCGCCAATAGGAGTCTCAATGCCCGTAGTTGGCTCAATTTTATAAAGTTTTCCGTCTACTGCAACACCATAAACCATTCCGTCTTTAGCGTATGCGAGTGCTACATAACGGCGTTCAGATGCTTTGATAGTGGTTCTCTTTTGTGCCACATAGTCTATGATACCCCATTCTAATTTGGTCATATCTGCATTATAAAATTGTCCAAATACAGTATTAGAATTAGGGTCTTTGGCTGTTTCTGTTGCCATAAGTGTTTTTTCGAACACATATTTTTCTTCGCTT
Organism: Prevotella disiens JCM 6334 = ATCC 29426; assembly: GCF_000613345.1. Lineage (GTDB taxonomy): Bacteria > Bacteroidota > Bacteroidia > Bacteroidales > Bacteroidaceae > Prevotella > Prevotella disiens. The sequence goes on from NZ_BAIS01000050.1 coordinate 8,074, forward strand.
TTCAATGTGTTCAAATCTGTAACATAAAGCGTAAGCATGGTCATACCTGCAAGACTTTGAACTGCCATGCCATAATATGTGTCGCCTATGAGCGCACTACCACCTGTAAAGACGTTGTCATAACCATATTGAGCCAGTTTGTTTAGGGTAATGGTTGTTGCTGGAGAGAATGATACTAAGGTTCCGTAGTCTTCCATAAGGCAGCTACCCAACATTTCAATTTGGCGTGCTGTTAAAGGTGTTTTAAGCATTTGTGGCACAGCAACAGGTTGCATTGCTTGCTTGAAAGCAGCGCGAACACCCTTTGTAGGTTGTGCCATTTGGTCGAGCAGTTCATGGTTTTCAACTGCTTGTCCTCTCATTTCTAAAATCCTTTTTTGGACTTCACGCTTGTGAATTTTCTGCATTTCATACTTTGACTGAGCAAAACCAGGCAAAGCAAAAGCTACAGCAATCAGACAAGCGAAAAGGTTAGTAAATCTTTTTTTCATGTCATTGTGATTTTGTTAACGATTGTATGTGATATTGATATTTCCTAATAGATTGTGTGGCAAATATAAAAAAAACTTTTTATTTAACCTAATATTTTCCGAATATTATTTCAAAAAAACTGAACATAAGTTTTTTCTCGTTACAGAATGTTACTTTTTGTAGGCTTAGATGGCTAAATTTGCCGTATAATGATTACATAATGATATTTTATTATTTTTCTTTTTGGAAAAAGAAATTGCAAAGTTATTATTTAAATGATATGTATTATTTGAAAAAATCAAGATATTTTGAAAGTTTTTCTGACAAATAAAAAGTAGGAACGATTTTCTTTTTTTTGCGTCATCTTCTCCACTAAAAATCAAAACCTATTGTTTTGCGTTTCAAAACAGGCTGTTTTTTAATTCAAAACAGCCTATTTTGTGTTCTATTGATAATCAGTAGGGTATAACTTGAAGTGATATTTGTTATAAAAAATATTTTGCATAGTTCAATATTCTGAGTGTGTAAAAAATCAAATCTATGGGTTAAAAATTGAAAATACTGATATTTGGTCAAGATAATTTCTTAATTTTGTAACAATAAGAAATCTGTAACAAATTAAAAAAAAGAGACAATGAAAAAACAATTATGCGTATTCTCAGTTGCTATACTTTTTGCTACGAGTTTAGCATTTGCTGCATTGGGGCAAGATAACGTTATGCGCAAGCAGGCGAACGGAACATACGTTGTAAATACAACATCGTTGGTAGCCAATGTGCGAGGATATAAAGGTGCAACTCCATTGGAAGTTTACATTAAAAACAATAAAGTTGTGAAGGTTGTCGCATTGAAAAATCGTGAAACACCTGCCTATTTCAATAGAGTAAACAAACAAATGTTACCAAAATTTAGTGGTAAAAGTTTTTCTAAAGTAGGTTCGGTAGACGGTGTAACAGGTGCTACTTTTTCTTCAAAAGCAGTAAAAGCCAATGTTGAGGCTGCTGTGAAATATTATAAAGAGCATAAATAAAGCTACATTTAAAACACGAAAACGCCACGATACAACTTGCATCGTGGCGTTTTTGGTATTCTTTCGGATTGTGGGGCATTACTTTACATCGCCCACCTTTATTAAATATTCTGCAATTTGCACTGCGTTGAGGGCTGCACCCTTGCGAATTTGGTCGCCTGTGAGCCAAAGCGTTGTGCCATTTTCGTCGGCAAGGTCTTTACGAATACGTCCCACGTAAATATCGTCTTTGCCCGCACTTTCTAAAGGCATAGGGTAAACATAGTTTTGAGGGTCGTCTACCAAAGTTATACCAGGAGCATTTTCTAAAGCTTTGCGTATTTCGGCAACCGCTAATGGCTTTTCTGTTTCCAACCAAACAGCCTCAGAGTGGCTACGAAGCGATGAAACACGAACACAAGTGGCACTCGTGCGAACATCAGAGTGCATTATTTTTTGCGTTTCGTAGTACATTTTCATTTCCTCTTTTGTGTAGTCAGTTTCCGTCATCTTGTCGATTTGAGGAATCACGTTGTAAGCCAATTGGTGTGGGAACTTGCTGATAGTCTTTGCTTTACCCGTTTCAAGAATTTCCTTATATTGTTGTTCCAACTCCTGCATAGCAGCCGCACCGCCACCCGAAGCACTTTGATAAGAGCTGATGCGAATGCGTTTGATGTGGCTGAGCTTTTCGATTGGATTCAAAACTACAACCATCATAATAGTGGTACAATTAGGATTGGCGATGATACCGCGAGGATGATTCAACGCATCTTCTGCATTGATTTCAGGAACAACCAATGGTACATCGTTTTCCATACGGAATTGGCTTGAATTATCAATCATCACCGCACCGTATTTCGTAATGGTTTCAGCAAATTCAGCCGATGTTCCACCGCCAGCACTGGTAAATGCGATGTCAATATCCTTGAAATCATCATTGTGCTGAAGGAGTTTCACTTCATATTCTTTACCTTTAAAGGTATATTTTTTACTAGCCGAACGGTTGAACCAAAGAGAACAAGGTCGTCTAATGGAAAATTTCTCTCTGCCAATATGCGGAGAAATTCCTGTCCTACCGCACCGCTGGCACCTACAATTGCAACTTTCATTATCCTATTTATCTTATTTTTATTCGTGGACAAAATTAATACTTTTATTCAACATAATGTATTGATTGTGCCACAACTTATTTAAAACATTGCAAAAATATAAAAAACTAACCACTATACCGCTGCAACCCATAAGTTTTTGCTACCTTTGCAGAAGATATAGCTGCATTCGGCAAGATGTAGGGGCGTGATTTATCACGTTCCTAAAACACTAAATAAGCTAAAATCTTGCAATGAGGAACGTGATAAATCACGCCCCTACAAAGGGCAAAGTACACCCCAAAAAGGAGAAACAATACGCTCACATTAAAAACGATAATAAAAGATGTTCAATATTGCCCAATATTTCCCCATAACCGACCCAACATTGATTTTCTTTGTTGTATTGATGTTAATTTTATTGTCGCCTATTATCATGGGACGCTTGCGCATTCCGCACATCATTGGAATGGTTTTGGCTGGCGTTTTGGTGGGCGAATATGGGTTGGATATATTGAAACGTGATGCTTCCTTTGAACTTTTTGGAAAAGTTGGACTCTATTACATTATGTTTTTGGCAGGACTTGAAATGGATTTAGAGGGCTTTAATAAGAACAAAGGACATGTGGCTATCTTTGGTTTAATGACCTTTGTAACTCCTTTTATATTAACATTTTGCATGGGAGTCTACTTGTTGCATTACTCTACTATGTCGTCTTTGCTCTTAGGGTGTATCATGTCGTCAAGCACATTGATAGCCTACCCTATTGTAGGGCGTTACGGATTGTCGCAACACACGGCTTCTACGTTGAGTGTTGGGGGTACAATGATTGCACTTTTCTTGTCGTTAGTCATCATGGCAATGATTGTTAATTCGTTTCAAGGAGGCAGTGGCGGAGCTTTTTGGGTGTGGTTTTTGTTGAAATTAGCCCTTTATATTGGTGGATTAATATGGTTGATACCACGCATTACACGCTGGTTTTTACGCCGATATGCTGATGCGGTAATGCAATTTATCTTCGTTCTTGGCGTACTTTTCTTCTCTGCTGCGCTCTCTGATATTATTGGCTTAGAGGGCATTTTCGGTGCTTTCTTCTCTGGACTTATCCTTAACAGATTTATACCACGTCTTTCCCCATTGATGAGCCATATTGAATTTACGGGTAACGCCTTGTTCATTCCCTATTTTTTGATAGGCGTAGGTATGCTCATTAATGTACGTTTGCTCTTTGAGGGAGGTCATATCATTTGGGTAGTGCTGTGCATTGTGTTCTTCGGAACGTTTGGAAAAGCTGTGGCAGCTTATTTGGCTGGATTTCTTTTCAAGTTGCCTCGCAATATGGCAAACATGATGTTTGGCTTGACAAGCGCCCATGCGGCAGGTGCAATTGCTATTGTAATGGTAGGAATGAAGTTGGAAACGTCCCCAGGACACTATCTTTTCAATGACGAAGTGCTGAACGGAATCGTGATAATGATACTCTTTACCTGTGTCATTTCTACCATTGTAACCGAAAGAGCGGCTCAACAAATACGTTTAACGAAGAAAGAAGAACCCGAAATGGTGCGTGCCAATGGTGATGAACGTATCCTTATTCCTGTAAAATACCCTGAATATGCCGATAATTTATTATCTTTGGCGATGATGATGCGCAATGCAAAACTCAAAAGCGAGATTGTTGGTCTCAATGTTGTCTACGATGATGTGAACGCAGTGGCTAACCAAGAAGAAGGAAAGCGATTGTTAGAGCATTTACAAAAGCAAGCATCATCTGTCAATGTGCCTATGGTAACACAAGTTCGTATTGCTGCCAACATCGCAAACGGCATAAAACATGCGTTCAAAGAGTTTCAAGCATCGGAAATAGTAATGGGTTTGCATGCACGACAAGTCATCACCAAAGGCTTTTGGGGACAGTTCACGCAGAGTCTTTACAATGGTTTAAGTCGCCAAATTTCTATTGCTCGCATTGTGCAACCGCTCAATACCATTCGCAGAATACAAGTGGCTGTGCCATCAAGAGCCGAATTTGAACCAGGCTTTTATCGTTGGTTGGAACGAATTTCACGTTTGGCATCGAATACAGATTGCAGAATTGTGTTCCACGGACGGCAAGAAACTATAGATTTGATACGTAGTTACATTCGCAATAGACACGCAAATGTGCGAGCAGAGTATGCAGAAATGGAACATTGGAACGAACTTCCACGCTTGGCAAAGGAGGTTAAAGAAGACCATTTGTTTGTAATCATTGCGGCACGAAAGGGTACCATATCCTATAAGAATGCCATGGAACGTATTCCTGACGAGGTAAATAAATTCTTTAAGGGCAAAACGCTCATGATAATATTCCCTGACCAATATGGAAACCACATGGACGACATGACATTTGCACAACCGCAACACACAGAGGAACGTAGTGCATACGATGTTTTCCGTGATTGGACGTATAGAAAAATTAATAAAATATGATAGAAATAAAAGGTATCACAAAGAGTTTTGGCTCACTACAAGTGTTGAAAAACATTGATTTGTGCATCGAAAAAGGCGAGATAGTGAGCATTGTAGGACCATCTGGTGCTGGAAAAACTACATTGTTGCAAATTCTTGGTACATTAGATAAGCCTGATAGTGGGTCGGTGGTGGTAGACGGAATAGAAACGAACAAGCTATCGGCTAATAAACTGAGCGAATTTCGCAATAAACATTTGGGCTTTGTGTTCCAATTTCATCAACTTTTACCAGAATTTACTGCCATTGAAAATATCATGATTCCTGCTTATATTGCAGGTATGAAACCGAAAGAAGCACGCAATAGGCAGAAGAATTATTAGAATTTATGGGATTAAGCGACCGTGCTACGCATAAACCTAATGAACTTTCGGGTGGTGAAAAGCAACGTGTAGCTGTGGCGAGAGCTTTAATGAACAATCCTGCAGTTATTCTTGCTGACGAACCATCGGGAAGTTTGGATACAAAAAATAAGGAAGAATTGCACAAACTTTTCTTTGAATTGCGCGATAAGTTTGGGCAAACTTTTGTAATTGTAACGCATGACGAAACTTTAGCAACCTTAACTGACCGCACTATCCACCTAAAAGATGGGAAGATAATGGATAACGACTGTGAAGAGGAAACCATATAATAAAGTAAGAAAGGAAATAAAAATGACAAAAATAAGAATTGGTGATTATAATACCCTAACGGTATTAAAGGTAGCATTGCGTGAAGGCAACGGCGACCCATTTGGTTTGTATCTTGACGGTGGACGTGAAGGCGAAATATTGATGCCACAAAAATATGTTCCCGAGGGCATTTCTATTGGTGATAACGTGCGTGTATTCGTTTATTTAGACCAAGAAGAACGACCAATAGCAACCACTGAACAGCCGTTAGCAGTGGTGAATAGCTTTGCTTATTTGGAATGTTCGTGGGTAAATGAATATGGAGCATTCCTTAACTGGGGTGTTACAAAAGACTTATTCTGCCCATTCCGTGAGCAGAAAAAACGTATGCAGTTGGGCGAATCCTACGTTGTTCACATTCATCTTGATGAAGAAACCTATCGTTTGGTGGCTTCGGCAAAGGTGGAACGATATTTCTCGGAAGAACAACCACCTTATCATCAAGGTGAAGAGGTAGATTTAATGATATGGCAAAAGACCGAATTAGGCTTTAAAGTCATCATCGATAACAAATATCCGGGGCTTGTTTATGGCGACCAAGTGTTTCAATATGTCCACACGGGCGACCGAATGAAAGGATATATTGCCAATGTTCGTCCCGATGGAAAGATTGATTGCACCCTTCAACCGACAGGACAAAAGTTTGCAACAGACTTTGCCGAAGTGCTTTTGCAATATTTAAAGGACAATGGAGGCGTTTGTGAATTAAGCGATAAGAGCGATGCTGAAGATATAAAGCGCACGTTTCAAGTTTCAAAAAAGGTCTATAAAAAAGCTGTTGGCGATCTTTACAAACGTCATCTCATTACGGTTGCTCCTTTGAGTATTCGACTTGTGGAATTGGGGAAATAGCATTACTTTTTTATGAGAATCTTATGTCTTATCTTTTGTGCCTTTTGTGTTTCGCAAATGGTATCGGCTCAATCGGAAGTACCACCTCGTGTTGCTACGAACAATGTTGGTAAAATGAAGACAAAAGGCGAAATTTTATTTGAAAAAGCCAACCAAGCGTTTGAAAATCAAGACGATGAAGCCGCTTTTAAGTATTATCTTCAATCGGCTAAAGCAGGGTACATCGATGCTTATGTAGAGGTGGGCGACTGTTATGAGCAAGGTTGGGGAGTAGAAATCAATAATGAAAAGGCATTAGAATGGTATAAAAAATCGGCTTATGCAAGTGTTGCTTTGGGACAATATTTGCTCGGACGAGCCTATTTCTTAGGCTTATTAGGTTTGGAAGTTGATAAACAGAAAGGAATAGAATGGCTTTGGAAAGCTGAAAGCGGATTATCTGAAGATGCCGCAGCCTTCTTGGCTGATTGCTTTATAGAAGGTAACGGCGTTGAACAGAATATAGAAGAAGGCGTTCGACTTTTAAAAGAGGCGGCAGAGTGGGGCAATGAATATGCTCAAAAGGAATTGGCACGCCGCTACGAATAGGTCTTGGAGTAGAAAAAGACTTGGAAAAAGCCAAATATTGGCGTAGTAAAATCACCGAGTAAAGCATCTATAAAAATAGCAGTTGCGCTATTTTTTCAAAATAGAGGCTTTTGACCGAGGATGTCATCTCAACTGTGTCATGAGTAATGACAATTAATTATTAACTTTGCTCTGTTTATGGAGCATAAATAGTTTATTCAATGACACAAGAAGAGTACAAAGAGATGCTTGCAATGGGCAAGGCTCAGTTTAAGGAGGGCAAGCCTTTGTTTGGTAAAAATGGTTCCTTTCACAAGATTTTTGAGAGGACTTCCTTAATACAGCAATGGAAGATGGGATGGACAGCGATCTTGAAGATACAAAACCATTTAGTGGCAACGGTTGTAACGGCAAGATGCGTAAGCAGGTACAGACCGAGTACGGTCTTGTAGAAGTTGAGACTTCCCATGATTGTGACGGAGCTTCGAATCAGCGACTATCAAGAAGCGTCAGACCATTCTTGCCAAGGGCTTTTCTGATAAGAGCATCAGTCTCTATGCCAGTTGTCAGAGCATGCAGCAGATAAGCAATTTTATCTACGGCACGTGTTTTGGCATTTCGTGCAGCCTTCGCTCTTTCCTGTGCAGCCTCTAATGATTTGTCGTTGCAGCAGAAGCCCTCGCCATTGACATAGTTGTCGTTGTCCTCGCCATTATAAGCCACACCGAAGTCCTTGTAGCTGTCCTTAATGGATTGCTGTTGCTTGACATACTTCGCCTTGTAATCAATCGTGATTCCGTCCTCCCGCAACATCAATCTGCCGATGCGGTTGTAAGACGAGTTGATACCACCATAGTGATACTTCACGTTGTTTTCAGGGTGGTCAGGATAGCTGATACCAACCAATCTGCCGTAGTCATACTCATACTGAATGGTCATGAAATTCTCATTCCATTTTTAATATTTTTATTGTTCTGAATATTTTTTCGTAATTCAATTTGTTGTCTTTATTTACATTACAGTAATATAATCGAACACTACCACAAACATATTTTTTCCAGAATTTACCATTTTCTCTTCCCCAATATATAGAATACTTTTTTTTTATGTATCACTTTTGAAGGCTTGTAAGTATCTATGTCAAATTGCATTAAAGCCCCTTCATGAATGAGAATACATCCACCATCTTTAAAAATAAATGTATATATCACACCCTCTTCATAATTTTCTTTTTCCAAATGGATAGGAGTGGGTATGTCCAATATAATTTTTGCAGAGAGTAAATCCAATGTACTCCCTCCTTATAGAAGGGTGTGCGAATAGATTCGATGGCATACATGAAACCAAAAATATCAAGAAAAGACTAATTATTTTTTTCATCGCCTTATTTCCGCAGCGTTTTTGCTTGCAAGAAATGCAAGTGCCTGATACATAAAAGTATTCAAACGCTTGCGTATATCAGAAAATTCACTTATCTTAGTGCTATCAAACATGTAAAACAATAAACCAACTGACATGACAAAGGTAGCAATAAAATCTGACAAAATAACCTCTTTTGGTGGAATTTTTCACGTAATGGATGTTTTTTCCAAACTTGAACTCAATCAAATTATTGATTCCTCGCTTGGTCAGCGTGGCAGTACAGGTACGGCATTCCAATATAGTGATATTATTTCATCGCTGTTTTATAGCTATTTATGCGGTGCTGATTGCTTGGAAGATATTAACACACTCGTTCCTCAGTTTTCATTATCTCCCAAATGTACACTTCCTGGGGCAGACACTGTTGGTCGTGGTTTAAAAAGAACTTAAGGAAGCAAATGTGGTTTACACTTGTGATAAATCCAAGCACGCCTATAAGTTCAATAAGGCTGAGAAATTAAACCAACGATTTCGTTAAGCCACACGAACTATATAAATGAGCAAAGCGAAATTTGTACATGCTCGTGACGAGAAATAGAACCTTTCGAGCAATGATACTTTGTAAGGGCGTGATTTATCACGTTCCT
>NZ_BAIS01000049.1 GCF_000613345.1 Prevotella disiens JCM 6334 = ATCC 29426
TAACAAACAATAGATAAGGTGGGTTCTAAAAATTAGCTTTGCTGTATTTTGAGGTTTTTATTGAGCAAAAATAGGCAGTGAATGAGGGAGCATAGTGGGTTATGCGACCGAATGAACTGACGATTTGTGCCAATAAAAGACCAAAAGATAGCAAAACGTAACCCATTATTTAAAGTTATATATTACAGTGGTAATATTTAGAACCCACCTTAACAATTTCTTGAAACTCCTATAAATCCATTCTTATCATGTGATAAATAGACTCCCTACTTTTGAAAAGAGTATCTTTGCCACAAATTACAATTTGCAAGCAGATACTTATGAACAAAGGTCGATACGTATTTTCACAGCTGTGCAATTTTCTTTATGCTTTAACAAGGGGAAAGGTGCTTAAAAATAAGCAAAAAAAAATTACAAATATTTTCTTCCTCCCTTATATAACATATAAATTCAAAGCAAAAACCCTGCACAAAAAAATAAGGGGGAAGGTTAAAAGGGTGGCAACGAGAAAAAATCCTCCTCAAATAGTGTCATAAAACTTAGCAAAGCCGATGAACACTATTTGAGGAGAAATCTAAAAACTATTGCACCAATAGCTTTTTACCGTTTACAATGTAAATGCCACGTGGCAACTCTGAGAGTTTTTTAACAAAGATACGTTGTCCTGACAGCGTGTAGATTTTATTCTCGCTTGTGCGTTTTGCAGCGGTATCTATCTGCTGTATGCCTGTGGTTACCTTCACTTGCTCAATAAGTATTACAGACGAAAAGGTTTCGTCATAGTAAGGTTCGCCTGCTGCGTCAAAAGTGTTATCTGATGTTTTTAACACCCAAAACCCCTGAACCTCTTCGTTGTTGTTGATGCGAGTTCCTCTTTTAGATTTAATATAGAATTTACCGAAAAGATTAAGAAAATTCTCAGAGTTTACATGGTTCCCTTTACCAGCCTTTTGTAATTCAAGTCCGTTGGTTGCCTCGTCCCATGTGTTTGTTACACCATAAGGAGCATAACCTGTAAGCCAATCAGGAGCAGGCATTTTTATAGGAAAACCCAACCACTTTTTATCAACCGTTTGGAAAGCCACTTTTCCATTGTTAAGGACATGCGCCGTGAAGCATGCCGACTCTTTGGGTACTTCTCTTGATTTAAATTCGCGTGTAGACAGCTTACCATCAGAATAGTCGAGCAAAAATGTGTGTTGGTCGTAGTTATAGAATTTAATGGTGTAGCGTTTGCCATGCTCTGGCTTTTCTACATCAGTATCATCTATATATTCTTGCCTGGCTTTTAACAATTCTTTCATCGTATGTTCCTTTGGTGCATCATAGATTTTTTTTAAGGCAATGCGCTTTTCAGAGGTTTGCTTTGGATATCCCACACCTTCACGGATTAATAAAGATTTCACTATCTCTAATTCTATTTGTGTTATTTCGTTATTGTTCGTTGTTGAACGAGTCGCCACCACATCGTAGGCGTTGTTTGCAGGATTAGACTTTACCTCCCTATTTGTTGTTTGCCGAATGCTCATACCGTTATCGGCTGCAAATACTGCATTCCATTTGATTGTCAAACATAGAATGATAGCGCAAAATAATTGTAATTTTGTGTTCATAAATAAAAAAAATATTGTTGTTAATTGATAATAATTACTCAAATTGTCCGCAAAAGTAGTTATTTTTTTCTCAAATCCATGCAAATAAAAATATTTTTTTTTGCTGAACATTGAAAAAGATGCCAATTTTGAAGTTACAGCGAAACAGGTTGCAATATTCAATAAATTTGTGGAATATAGAACTATCGTGATTTTATAGAATTTTAAAAGTGCCTGTTTTGCAACTCAAAACAGGCTCTTTTGCACTTCAAACAATAGACAGTTTTATGAGCAATTTCTTGTTTGCCAATATTACAAGTATTTTCCATTGTTCGTCATCAATTATTGATATTATCAACCAGTTGCCCCCTGCCACAGCACCGCAAAATGGCAATGTGGCTGCCCAAGACACCCATGAATTGTCAGAAAATATTGACCAAGAAGGTAATGTTCAACCAAATGCCAACCGTGTAGCCGAACTTCAAGCAAAGTTGTTTGGAGAAAAAATATATGGAGAAGCGCAAGAAGAAATGGATAACTTTATTGCCGATAGCATTTCCAAATATAGTAAGGCTAAAAAGTCGCAGGGTAAGAGCAAAGAAGAAGAAATGATAGACAATGTAAACAGTCGTCTAACATCAGTTTTGCTTTCTTATGCCGACAAGGAGGCTACCAATCTTGAAGAAGGGCTGACCAAGCAAAATAAGAAAAAAGCCGAAATCCATATTCGTAAGGCGATTAACGAGGAAATAGAACCTTTCGAGCAATGATACTTTGTAGGGGCGTGATTTATCACGTTCCTCTCCGCAAATTTTAGTGTATTAGGAACGTGATAAATCACGCCCCTACAAGTGAAATTGGGTGTTAGGAACGTGATAAATCACGCCCCTACAAGGCATTATCATTCGCTTGTTCCTTAGTTTCCTATCTGAATATTGTTATTTGATTCGTGTGCTTAACGAAATCGTGGCAAGAAATCGCACTTTGAAAAAAACTTCTTTATAAAATAATTCTTTTAAAAACTTGCAATCGCTTTTCGATTATTGTATCTTTGCAAACGCAAGTCTGCAAAATGGCAGAACGGAAGTAAACTTTCATTGTTTTTGTTCGTCATATCAACGAAAATAAGTTATCTTTGCGTTCATAGAATAAGGTTGGATAGATACTTGTTGATATTTTCACCTTATTATAAGGTAAGCGAAATAAATTTTAGCAAACTAATTAATTATGAAGATATTTGCAGTCGGAATGAATTATTCCGAACACAATAAATCGTTACATGATACGTTAAATAAAACAGAGCAACCTGTTATATTCTTGAAAGCCGATTCTTCGTTGCTGAAAGATAGTAAACCTTTCTTTATTCCCGATGATTTAGGACGGATAGAGTATGAAACAGAATTAGTGGTGCGTATTTGCCGCTTGGGCAAGACAATTCCCGAACGATTTGCACATAGATATTATGATGCGGTAACGGTTGGAATAGACTTTACGGCACGCGATTTGCAGAAAAAATTAAAGGAGCAAGGTCGTCCTTGGGAACTTTCAAAGAGTTTCGATGGGGCTGCTGTTTTAGGCGAATGGATTGACAAAGATAAGTTTTTGGATATTCAACGACTCCACTTTCATTTGGATATTAACGGCAAAACGGTTCAAGAGGGTTGCACAAGTGATATGCTTTACAAGGTAGACGAGATAATTAGTTACATCAGCCGTTACTTTACACTGAAAACAGGCGATATTCTCTACACGGGTTGTCCTACTGGTTGTGCGCCAGTAGCCATTGACGACCACTTGGAAGGCTATGTTGAGGACAGAAAAGTCCTTAATTTTTATTGTAAATAATGGGAGTTTTCTCCCTTAAATAAACGACAAACAAAATGAAACGTACAATACTTGGGGTCTTTCTTCTTTTGCTTGCCACGGTGGCAAATGCACAAAGGCAGCGTTTTTTCAATCTTACCGTTGAAGATGTTACGATTGATTCAGTCGTTCCGCATTTTAATTACGCCATTCCATTGGGCGAAAATTATGCCGATTCTACTTATCAGTTGGAAATACGTTACCCTGAGTTTATGGATATGAACGCCAAAGACATTGCACGTTATAAGGCTTTGACGGCAGAAGTCCCTCCCGCAATGCCTGAAATCGTTCAGCAGATAGTCGTAAATCGTAAGAAAGGAATCTTAGAATTTTCGCTTGTTCCGATTGTTGAGCGCGATGGAAAGAAGCAATTCTTAGTAAGTTTCATGGTTGCTCTTACCTCTAAACCCAAGAGTAAGCATGCTTTGGCGAAGCAACGTCAAGGCGCAACGAATACAGATATATACGCTGCTCACTCTGTTTTAGCAAATGGAAAGTGGGCAAAGATTCGTGTAAAAGAAAATGGAATCTATCATTTAACTGCCGATGTGATTCGAAAAGCTGGATTTAGCGATATTAATAAGGTGCATATCTATGGTTATGGTGGAAATTTGCAGAATGAAGTACTTTCAAAGGAACGTTTAAAGGAGTTTGATGACTTAAAGGAAGTCCCCATTTGCGTAGTCGATGGCAAACATTTATTCTATGGTCGTGGTCCTGTAAGTTGGGAATCAAAAACCTCCACTACTCGCATTCGCAACCATTATTCCGATTATGGCTATTATTTCATTACGGAAAACGACAAAGCACCATTGACAATCGAGCAAGAAGCCTTCCTTTCTCAGGTTTATCCTTTAGCCGATGATTATCATAGTTTGCACGAAATAGACAATTTCAGTTGGTTTCCCGGTGGACGTCGTTTCTTTGAGAACACGCCAATCAATGTTGGAAAATCAAAAACCTATCGTTTACCAAATATAGCCAAAGCCCAAAATGGAACAATGAGCATAGGCGTAACTGCTGGAAAAGGTAGAACTACGGTTGAAATAGAAGTCAATGGAGTCAGCAAAGGCAACCTTTCCATGTCTACTGGAGAGTATGACAAAGGTTCAGAAGTTGAAGAAAGTTACACATTACAAAATCTTCAAGCCGTTGATTCGGTTACGATTAAAACCATTTCGGGAGGTCCAGCAAAGTTAGATTACATTGCAATGACCTACGATACACCCCGTCCAGCCCCCGATTGAAGAGGAACTTTCCCTATTCCAGAATATGTTCACAACATTACCAACCAAGATTTGCATAGTCATAAGCCAGTTGATTTGCTTATTGTTATTCCAACTTCCCAACGTTTGTTGCCTCAAGCCCAACGTTTGGCTACTTTCCACGAGCAACACGACGGAATGAAGGTGCGCATTGTACCCGAAGATGAGATTTTTAACGAGTTTTCGAGTGGTACTCCAGATGCTATGGCTTATCGCCGTTACCTAAAAATGCTTTACGACCGTGCTACGACTGATGCAGAATTACCAAAATCTTTACTTCTTTTTGGCGACTGTGTGTGGGATAATCGTATGGTAACACCCGATTGTAAAACATTAAATCGCAATGAATACCTATTGGCTTACGAGAGCGATAACTCGTTTTCACTTACCGATTGTTACATTAACGATGGTTGGTTTACCCTCATGGACGAAGGTGAAGGAGTTCAATTGCTTGACAAAGACAAAGAAGATGTGGGTGTAGGTCGTTTCCCTGTTAGCAATCCTACTGATGCTCAAACCATGGTAGATAAGACAATCAGCTATGCAACCAATAAAAATGCGGGCAGTTGGCAGAATGTTATCATGTATATGGGCGATGATGGCAATAACAATTTGCACATGCGCGACCTTGATAAGACGGCTGAAACCATTACAGCACAATATCCTGAATTTGTCGCAAAGAAAGTAATGTGGGACGCTTATACCCGTGTTACTTCCTCAACAGGTCATACTTATCCTGAAGTAAGTGCGCTTATCAAGCAACAACAAGCACAGGGCGCACTCATAATGGACTATGCTGGGCATGGTTCTGAAATACAAATTTCTCATGAAGCAGTGCTTCGTATTACCGATTTTTCAACCTTTACCAATACGAATCTTCCACTTTGGATTACCGCCAGTTGCGATATTATGCCTTACGACGGTTTCGTTCCAACCATAGGAGAGGAAGCTGTCTTGAATAAGAAAGGTGGTACAATGGCATTTTGGGGTACTACTCGAACGGTTTATGCCAATTATAACAAATACATTAACACGGCTTTCATGAAGCATGTGTTAAGTTTGGACAATGGAAAACCTATAACTTTGGGAGAAGCACAACGCCGTGCAAAGGGTGATATGATAAATTCGAAGAACGACCATACCCCTAATAAACTGCAATTTGCATTGTTGGGCGACCCAGCTTTGTCGTTACATTTGCCTACTTTAAAGGTAGTTATCGACTCAATCAACAATAATTTGCTGGCTCCAGGCAGTCAATTAACTCTTAAAGGTGGTTCTATTGCAAAGGTAAAGGGACACATTTCTGACGGCAAAGATAAGGTTTCTAACTTTAATGGTATGATGACCGCCACCGTACGGGATACACGTGAACTCATTACTTGTAAGATGCAAGACAATGAAACCAATACTCCATTTCAATATTACGACCGACAAAAAATATTATTCAATGGCTCTGATAGTGTGCGCAATGGCGAATTTACCTTTACTTTTGCCGTTCCTCGCGACTTAAACTATGCCAACGGAAGCGGATTAATCAATGTTTTTGCAGTGAATAACGACCATACTTTATTGGCAAATGGTATGAACGATAATTTCCAAATCAATGGTTCTGAACAAGTAAGCAACGATTCTATCGGTCCGTCTATTTATTGTTACCTCAATACGCCAGCCTTTATCAATGGTGGAAACGTAAATTCGACTCCTTATTTCGTAGCCGAAATAACCGATAAGAACGGTATTAATGCCGCAGGAAACGGCATTGGACACGATATGACCCTCATGATTGACGGCGAAATGGTGCGCACTTATAACTTGAACGATAATTTCCGATTCGACTTTGGTAGTTATACGAAGGGCTCAACCTTCTTTAGCATTCCAGAACTTGCCGAAGGTCGCCACCAATTGAAATTCACTGTGTGGGATATTCTCAATAATCCATCAACGGCAACCCTCGATTTCAATGTCGTAAAGGGATTAGCTCCTGATATTGAAAGCATTGGTGTTACCAACAATCCTGCCAAAACGCAAACTACATTTATAGTAACTCACAATTACATTGGGGCGAATGTTGATGTTGAAATCGATGTTTTCGACACATCAGGACGTTTGTTGTGGAAGCATAATGAGAGCGGAGTTTCTGCCGGGAATGCCTATACTGTTGATTGGGATTTGACCGTTGTTTCGGGCGCACGACTACAAACGGGAGTCTATCTCTATCGTGTCCGATTGAGTTCTGGCGGTGCTGTGAAGGAATCGAAAGCAAAGAAACTCATCATTTTGAACAATAATTAAACTCAATAGAGCGTTTATAGCGTAGTGAAGGTGGTTCGTTTTACCGCCATTAACTTAACTTTTGAACAATAGAACATAATAAATAATGAATAAGTTGAATAAAATATTTGTGCTGCTTTGTCTGTCTTTTGTTGCCACAGCAGCAATAGCACAAGATAAAAAAGATATTTTCAATCCTGTAAACTCTGCTGTAACATCGCAAACCATTGCGCCTGATGCTCGTGCAGCAGGTATGGGTGATGTGGGTGTAGCTACCGACCCAGACGTAAACTCACAATATTGGAACCCAGCTAAATATCCTTTCACCATTTCCCGTGCGGGTATTTCTTTGAACTATACTCCTTGGTTGCGCCAATTGGTAAGTGATATGGACTTAGCTTACCTTGCTGGCTATTATCGCATTGGCGATTACAGTGCAGTATCAGCTTCTTTGCGTTATTTTTCTTTGGGTGAAGTGCAAGCAGACGGTAGTGTTGATGGTTCAGCAGCGATGACTATCAAACCTTACGAGTTGTCTGTCGATGCGGCTTACTCCTTAATGTTGAGCGAAAAGTTTTCTTTGGGAGCAGCTGTGCGTTGGATTTATTCTGATTTGACTTATAATTTCAATGAAGAAACCACTCCTGGTTCTGCTTTTGCAGCCGACCTTTCTGCTTATTATCAGAATTATATAAATTTAGGAAGTCGTGAATGCCAATTGGGAATTGGTATGAACATTTCAAATATCGGTTCAAAAATTACTTTTGGAGGCGACAATCGTTCAGAATTTATCCCTACTAACTTGCGTTTAGGTGCTTCGTTAATGATTCCAATTGATGAATTTAACCGATTTACCATTTCGGCTGACGCCAATAAACTATTGGTTCCAACTTATCCAAAGAAGAATGCTGACGAGTCGGAAACCGATTATCAAGACCGTTTACAGAAAGAATATTACGATATTTCGTCTATTTCGGGTATCTTTAAGAGCTTTGGCGATGCTCCAAATGGTGCAAAAGAAGAGTTGCAAGAAGTAAACTGGAGCGTAGGTGCTGAGTATGTTTATAACGACAAGTTCTCGCTCCGTGCTGGATACCACAATGAAAGCGAAAACAAAGGTAATCGTAAGTATTTTACCGTAGGTGCTGGCTTCAAAATGAGCGTATTCTCGTTAGACGCAGGCTATGTTATTGCCACCGCAAAGAGCAATCCATTAGACCAAACTCTCCGTTTCTCGCTCTCGTTCGATATGGACGGAATTAAAGACTTATTTAACAGAAGATAAAGATGATACGAGTTGGAATGGGATACGATGTCCATAAATTAGTCGAAGGGCGTGATTTATGGTTGGGAGGCATCAAAATAGATTATCATCACGGCTTGTTAGGTCATAGCGATGCCGATGTTTTAATCCACGCAATATGCGATGCCATTCTCGGAGCAGCCAATATGCGTGATATAGGTTACCATTTTCCCGATACCTCAGCCGAAACTTTAGATATGGATTCTAAAGTTATTCTCCGAAAAACTATTGATTTAATTGCCACTCGTGGCTATACGCTGATAAATATTGATGCAACTATTTGTGCCGAACAACCTAAAATAAATCCACACATACCCGCCATGGCGCAATGTATGGCTGATGTTATTGGTTGCGATGCCGATATGATAAGCATTAAAGCTACCACTTCCGAGCAAATGGGCTTTGTAGGGCGACAAGAAGGAATGGTTGCCTATGCCGTTTGCTTAATAGAAAAGAAATCAATGCGCCATTTGCAGCAATAATTTTCAGGTTCAATTCAATTTACAAAAGCACTTATATCTGAGCGATATAAGTGCTTTTTGCATAGAAAAACGCACTATTTGCTCGAAAGGCAATTATCTTTCTCAGCAAATGAATTATCTTTCTTATCAAAATACTTATCATTTTCCCAAATTCAATCCTAAATCTTCATTTAGTTTCTTCCTATGAAACTCACAGTTTCTCTTATGAAAACTATTAGTTTCTCTTATGAAAACTATTAGTTTCTCATTGAGAAACTAACTCAGGTGTACAAATAGTACCTGCATAACGGTCTTTATTTCCTTTAAAGTAACCTAATTTCTTATATGAAACTCAGGCGATGAATTCAACGAATATTGTAAAAGATGCAATCTTTTAACACTTGTTTTAAGTAATTTATTCTCTAAAATATTATCTTTGCTGCCCCCGAAATGGGCTTTACCCCCAAGAATTTCACAATGATGGGCGTTGGTTAGGCAGTTGTAGAAGGCGTATTGAAAGCCGTTTTCCCAATTCTCATTATCATTTTAATGGCTATTTTCAGTTACAACGTGCTAGTGGAAAGCAAAGAAATTGATGTCATTAAAAATCAATTTACGTCCTTTTCCGACGATGAAGGCGTTACCGTTCTCATGCTGGTATGGGGCTTTGGTGGACTGTTAGAGGGCATGGCAGGCTTCGGAACAGCAGTAGCCATTCCCGCTGCTATCTTGATTTCGTTGGGCTATAAACCTGTATTTTCGGCACTTGTAGCCTTAATTGCCAACACCGTGCCTACGGGTTTTGGTGCAGTTGGTGTGCCTGTTATTGCAACAGCAGCTTGTAACATGCAAGGACGATATGGTGAAATACTCCGTGCTGCCCTCCCTTATGCTTTGGCATACATTGCCATAGGCGGTTTAATGGTATTACTGGCAGTGTGAGTTTTTAGTGAAAAGAGGACGAGTTGGATTGGTCTGACTTGTCCGACCAATCCGGTTAGGGCAAAAAAGTTAAGATTAAGTCCGAAGAATCAGACACGCCCGACTAGTCGGACAACCCAATCTCTGCACAATTAAAAAAGGCTTCAGAGTCTGAAGCCTTTTTTAATTGTGCCATTGTAAGTTTTCACAACCACTTCAATGCTATCATTAGCGTGGAAAAGTGTGGTGGGAATACTCACGAAAGTGCGAGTTGTGTAATATTCGGGTACTCCTTTTTGCTTGTGGAGCAGCTGAATTTCATATTTTGTAGCACCATTTTCCATTACTTTTTGCGCTATAACGGCAGCTCCAAGCGATTGTAAAGGTTGCTTTTCGGCTTTCACTTCTCCAGTTTTCAGTGCCAATTCTAAATTGATATACCGCTTGTTTTTGGCGAGCCATGCACTCGTAAAACCTACGGGGTCGATGGTTGTTGCATTATCATTGGTTTGTTGCACCTTTAAAACGGGGATTTGAACCAACGAAATAAACTCTTTACGGTCGGAAAAGCGGTTGTAATAGAGCAACGCCCGATAGATTGAATCGGGCGACGTTGCCCATTTAGTTTTCAAAGGAGGGGCAAGCACAATCTTTTCTCCATCGTCTGTCTCTGCCATTACAAAGGTTGCAGCAGCATTGGTCGTAGCCTCAACGAAATCGGAACGTAAATAAGAATATTTACTATCGCCCGATTCGTAGGCTTCATGCGTGCAGGCTGCAAATAGTAAGACCATCAAAAACGGTGCAAAAAGAAACTTACGCATGGGCTTTCAAGTAGTTTTTAGCAGGGTAAGCATACATTTCTACGATGCGTTCACGCAAATAAGCTTCGTCTTTATTAGGGATTTCAATCTTTGCAATTTGCCTTTCCACATAAGCATCAAACCTTGTTTTTTCTTCAGTCGAATACTTATCAGCATAAGTTTGCGTGCCTTCGAGTTCGTCTAATGCCACATAATTGTTCGCAAAAAGTTGGTAATTAGCATGGATTTCCTTATCAATATGCGCACAAAGTGCATCTAAAACTTGCCCATTTGGAAGGTTTTGCGCCTTCAAGTCCTCTAAATAAGTGTCAATGCAAGGTGCTGCTTGGTAATGAATCTTGCCTTTGTAGCCCATGATGCCCGTTTGCATACTTATAACATCATCGTTTTCACCTTTTTTCCAATTAGCATCATCACGTTTTCCTTGTGCTTCAGCTGCTTTCAGATAGTCGCAAGGGTCGTATTCGTAAGAGATAGAAAGCGGAACAATGTGGAATTTCTGTAATTTTTCTATCAGTGTACCTTCGCCACCGAGGGCAAACATTTTTAGAATAGACTTCTGTGTGAGGTCGTTAGAATCCTTTGCACGCCCTTCACGTTGGGCAATCCAAATATTATCATTCTTCTCTTCAAGTGCATAAACCATGTAACGCGACATCTTCATGCTGGCTACCATGAGTTCGCGAGGCGACAAACTTCGCTTTACAATAAAACTTTTGTTGATGCGAGCCAAGTCACGTACCATGGAAGGGTAAGAAGATTGTCGCCAATAGCGATTTCGCAAGTTGTTGAAAACCCATTGTCAATCAACATTACAGACAGAAAAGCTGAATCGAGAACAATATCACGGTGGTTACTGATGAAGGTGTAACGCTTGGAATTGTCAATTTTCGATGCGTCCATATCACACCCTGTACTTGCTTTTGCAATTAAATCTTTGAGGAAAGGATAAGCAAATTCCTTCTGAAAGTCAAGATTGGTCTTACATTGACTCATCTTTTGCCCCACCATTTCTGTTGGGACACCAGGATAAAGCACTTGCATCACTTTTTGAAACTGTGGATTTGCCAAAAGTCGAGCATACACTTCGGCCAATTCTTCAGACTCGTAAGGACGTATATCGTCAAATTCAGATGGTGTTTTCATAACTGATTCTATTTACGTTATTGCTTTTTCTTCGTTTCAAAGGAAACGAAAAATGGCGCAAACCCATACGGATTGCGCCATGTTATACTATGTTTTAAAACTGATTTTCAACAATTTCGCTCAACACGTCCTTAATATCAAGACCTGCAGCACGTACTTGTTGCGGAATGAAACTTGTCGCGGTCATTCCAGGAGTAGTATTTACTTCCAGCATATTGATAACATCGTTGCCTGCTTCGTCTTTGGTTATGATGTAATCGATGCGGATAATTCCGTTTGCATGAAGTATGTCGTAAATGCGAGAAGTCATTTCTGAAACCTTGTCGGCTAACTCTTTACTGATGCGAGCAGGCGTAATTTCATCAACTTCACCATTGTATTTTGCGTTGTAATCGAAAAATTCATTACTTGTAACCACCTCAGTAATAGGGAAAGGAACAGACTTTTCTTTCGTTTTGTAAATACCTTGTGTAATTTCTATACCATCAAGGAAACCTTCCACCATAACTTCTGAACTTTCCATGAATGCTTTGCGCAAGGCAGGAGCAATTTGGTCAGCATTTTTTACCTTTGAAACTCCAAAGCTACTGCCGTCTGTTGCAGGCTTAATGAAACAAGGCATGCCCATTTTTTGCTCTATTTCCTTTTCATCGTAGCTATCTTCTAAGCGCAAAAGAATGCTCTCTGGCACACGGATACCGTATGATTTCAAGTAACGATTCAGTACAAACTTATCGAAAGTTAGTGCTGATGTTAGCACATCGCAGGTAGAATAAGGCATATTGATGAGCTCAAGATAGCCTTGCATTATACCATTTTCACCTGGGCGACCATGAATTGTAATGTAAGCATAATCGAAAAAGACCGTTTCGCCCTCATTGTTGAAAGAAAAATCGTTCTTATTGATAGCAGCAATACGACCATTATCAAGGTTCACATGCCAATCGGTGCCTTTCACATCTACAATATAGATGTTGTAACGCTCCTTATCGAAAAAAGAGTATAGCCCCTGTGCCGAACGGAGCGACACATCGTGTTCTGAGGAATCACCACCACAGACGATGGCTATTGTACGTTTCATATCTTTCATTCTGTATTTTTTATTTATTAACCTTGCAAGGATTCTTATCGAATGAACTTACATTAGTTCTTGTTTACCATTTATATAATTCCGCCATTTATCAATGACTGCTCCTAAATCTTCGGGAAGTTCACTTGTAAAATCCATTTGTTCATGGGTTCGTGGGTGGACAAATCCCAATGTTCGAGCATGTAATGCCTGACGATTGCATAGCTTCAGACAATTTTTGATGTATGCTTTATAAGCCGCAGTACGCTCTCCACGTAGAATTTCCATACCTCCGTATCGCTCATCGGCGAAGAGTGGGTGCCCAATGTGCTTCATGTGAGCACGAATTTGGTGCGTTCTGCCTGTTTCAAGTCTGCATTCTACAAGTGTAGTATAGCCAAATCGCTCTAAAACTCGATAGTGCGTAACCGCATTTTTTCCGATTCCTGATTCGGGAGGGAATACCGCCATGCGCAATCTGTCTTTCGGGTCGCGCCCAATGTTGCCCTCTATGCGTCCTTCGTCCTCTACTAAATTGCCCCAAACCAATGCGTTATAACTGCGATGGGTTGTCTTATTGAAAAATTGCTTTCCCAAAAATGTTTTCGCATCGGGTGTTTTCGCTATTAAAAGCAGTCCGCTTGTATCTTTATCAATGCGGTGTACCAAGCCGACAGCAGGGTCGTTAGGGTCGAAGTCCTTTAAATCTTTCAAATGCCAAGCAATAGCATTGATGAGTGTACCATGAAAATTGCCTGCTCCAGGGTGGACTACCAATCCTGCTGGCTTATTGATGACCATTATTTCGTTGTCCTCATAGACTATATCAAGGGGAATTTCTTCTGCCTCAATCGTATTGTCGTGCTTCGGACGGTCGAGCATGAGTGTAATAATGTCATCGGGGCGAACCTTATAATTGCTCTTTACAGGCTTATCATTTACATAAATGCACCCTGCATCAGCAGCTTTTTGAATGCGATTCCTACTGGAATGCTGCATTTTTTCAAAGATATACTTATCTACTCTTACAGGTTCCTGCCCTTTATCGACAATTAAACGAAAATGTTCGTAAAGCCCTTGCTCGTTGCTTTCTGGAGTTTCAGTTTCCTGAAAGTCATCAAACAATTCTTCTTCAAGATACTCTTCTTCTGACTGCATCATACTTTTTAATCGGTAGGCTTAGGTGAACTTGGGTCAGGAGGCAACGCTGGCTGTGTTGGAACAGAAGGTACAGTTCTTGGATACTGCTCATCTCCTTCCTTTATTTCGTTTCCATTTTCATCGACAGGCACTTCCACCCATTCGTATTCATACTCGTATTCAGGCTCTTCCACCTCTACTTCTTCGTATTGTATATCTGAACGGAAGCCCGTTGTGTCATTTGCATCGCGTGTTCCGTCGCCAACTTGCAAGACAATGATAGCATCATTAGGTATTCTATCGCCCACTTCTGCTCGTTTTCCATTGACTAAAACACCATAAACCCAATCTTTTTCGCCTGGGATATATTCTGGGTCGCCCACCTTAAAGCCCATTGAAAGCAACAAAGCTTGTGCCTCTCGTAGGGAACTATTATCGGCAAGGTCAGGCAAAGGCAAGGTTGGCGCACTTGCAGCATTGATAGTAACGTAGATGACACGTGTTGATTTGACACGTTTTCCACCCACTGGCGTTTGCTCCAAGATACAATCTGGCGGCAATTCTTTCACATATCCAGTGTCGGAAACTTCAATTTTCAGTCCTACTTTGTCCATAATATCCAACGCATCGTCGTACTGTTTGTGTATCACATCAGGCACAACGATAGACTCGCCTTTATGGGTATAATAGTCAATACCGTATCTTATGCCAATCGAAAGCAAAGCTACAGCAATGACAATAGCGAGAATATTTCCCCAAATGTAGGTGCTAAAAAATCCGTGGACGAATTTCTTTGATGCCATCTTACCTTATTAATAACTAATTTATAGGGGCAAAGGTAAAGAAAAAAACGGAAAGAAGCAAAGAATACTCTCTCCTTCTTTCCGCTTTCAACTTAATTTCTTTAAGCCATTCGGATTTATTTTCCGTGGTGCTCGTCAGATACAGTTAATTTTTTGCGACCTTTTGCGCGACGTGCTGCCAATACGCGGCGACCGTCCTTTGTTGCCATTCTCTCGCGGAAGCCGTGCTTGTTCACACGACGACGATTGTGAGGCTGAAATGTTCTCTTCATTGCTTTATATTATTTTTATTGTTATTATGCAAATAAAAGGGTTACGCCAAGACATAATCCAACATTACGGGCTGCAAAATTACGGATTCTTTTTTAATTAACCAAGAAAACAAAGAATTTTAGCTGAATAATTTATGTTTTTTTCTATAATTTGCGTAACTTTGCACCGCAAATTAAATAATTGCGCAAATTAAAATAATAAATTATATATTAGCAGATTATGATTAATTCACAAGAAATCAAAATCGGAACATGTATCCGTCTTGATGGAAAAATTTGGACTTGTATCGACTTTCAACATAGAAAACCGGGCAAGGGAAACACGGTAATGATTACAAAGCTTAAGAATGTTGCTGACGGCCGTGTGCTTGAGCGTACATTCCAAGTTGGTTTTAAGTTGGAAGATGTGCGTGTTGAACGTCGTCCTTACCAATATCTTTACCAAGACCCAACGGGGTATATCTTCATGAATCAAGAGACTTTCGAGCAAATTCCAATTCCTCTTCACCAAATTACAGGTGCTGAGTACATGAAGGAAGGCGATGTTGTAGAGGTTGTTACAGATACTTCAGATGGTACAATCCTTTCTGCTGAAATGCCTGTGAAGACAACTTTGACCATTACTCACAGCGAACCAGGTGTAAAAGGTAACACTGCAACTAACGCAACAAAGCCTGCAACACTCGAAACGGGCGCAGTTGTACGCGTTCCTTTATTCATCAATGAAGGCGAAACTATTCAGATTGACACTCGCGACGGTAGCTATCTCGGTCGTGTAAACTCATAAAAAACAAAGAGAACAAAAGGATTTGGGATAATCTCCCATACCTTTTTGTTCTTTTTTTTATACCTTTCATTTCAATCTTTTCTCATTCATTGCCGCTATAAGAGTTATGAAATACAGCATTATTGTTCCTGTCTTTAATCGTCCTGATGAGGTTGAAGAACTTTTAGCGAGTCTTCTTCTCCAAACATTTTCCGATTTTGAGGTGATTATTGTAGAGGACGGTTCGCAAAAACCTTGCAAAGATGTTTGCGAAAGATATGCCGACCGACTTGATTTGCACTATTTTATGAAGCCTAATTCAGGTCCGGGACAGAGCCGTAACTATGGTGCTGAACGTGCAAGCGGTGAGTATTTGCTCATTCTCGACTCCGATGTAGTATTGCCAAAGGGCTATTTGCAAGCTGTTGAAGACGAATTGCAACGTGAACCTGCCGATGCTTTTGGTGGACCAGATGCTGCTCACGACTCGTTTACAGATACGCAAAAGGCTATTTCCTATTCTATGACCTCGTTTTTTACGACAGGTGGCATTCGTGGAGGTAAGAAAAAATTGGATAAATTCTATCCTCGCTCGTTCAATATGGGCATTCGTCGTGATGTTTATATGGAACTTGAAGGATTCTCTAAAATGCGCTTTGGCGAAGATATTGACTTTTCTATTCGCATTTTCAAAGCTGGAAAGCGTTGCCGTTTGTTCCCTGAAGCATGGGTATGGCACAAACGTCGCACCGATTTTCGCAAGTTTTGGCGACAAGTTTACAACTCTGGCATTGCACGAATCAATCTTTACAAGAAATATCCTGAATCGTTAAAGTTAGTTCATCTCCTCCCAATGGTTTTCACCATAGGGGTATTTTCGCTTACTTTACTTTTCCTTATCGGACTTATTTTTTTCTTTGTGCCAAACCTTTTTTACATTTCAGAACTCGTTGGCATACTGCTTTGCGTGTATGCCATTTCTCCTATTTTACTTTATTCATTGCTTATTTTGGCAGATAGCTCAATTCAAAATAAGAGTTTGAAAATAGGTTTCCTTTCCATTCATGCTACTTTTGTTCAACTTATGGGCTATGGCTGTGGTTTTCTTGAGGCATGGTGGAAACGTTGTGTGCAGCGTAAAAGTGAGTTTGCAGCCTACGAAAAGAACTTTTACAAATAAAAAATGGAGGCGAAACTCAGTATAAACGAATGGGCTGAAGAAGACCGCCCACGAGAAAAACTCATGCGTTTGGGAGCTGATTCGCTCTCCAATGCTGAACTTTTAGCCATTCTTATTGGCTCTGGTTCGCCTCGTGAAAGTGCCGTTGAACTGATGAAACGTGTCATGAACGATTGCCAAAACAATCTTAATACGTTGGGTAAAATGTCCATTGACGAACTTCAACAGTACAACGGAATTGGAGCAGCCAAAGCCGTTACCATTCTTGCAGCTTGCGAATTGGGTAAGCGTCGTCAAGCCGAAGCCGCCGCCGACCGCCAAGATTTAGGTTCTGCTTCTGCCATTTACAATTTCATGCACACCAAATTGCAAGATAAGGACATGGAAGAAGCATGGGTTTTACTGATGAATCAAAACTATAAACTCATAGAATCTAAGCCTATTTCACGTGGTGGGCTCACCGAAACATCGGTCGATGTGCGTGTCATATTAAAGTCGGCATTGCTCAAAAATGCCACCGTTGTAGCCATTTGCCATAATCACCCAAGCAATAATGCTCACCCAAGTCGCGAAGATGACATCATTACGAAGCGTGTAAAGGAGGCTTGTGAAATCATGCGACTTTACTTTCTCGACCATCTTATCATCACCGACGGGGCATATTATTCCTATCGTGAAGAAGGAAGAATATAGATAGCCAACAAAAAAGTACTATA
>NZ_BAIS01000048.1 GCF_000613345.1 Prevotella disiens JCM 6334 = ATCC 29426
CGGAATTTATTCCGTTCCTCATAAGCTTTTATCATGTTACTACTAATTAAAAAATCATTTTTTAGTTATGAGGAACGGAATAAATTCCGCCCCTACAAGGCTACTACAAGCAGTCCAAATAGGCAAAATATAGAAATACAAATCCTACATTTTTTCTACTAAGCCATAACAATGGAATTTTAGTAAACCTCGATTAAACAAAATACGGCACACCGAATTTCTTTCGATGTGCCGTGTTCGATTTATTTTTGCTGTATTTATTCCCCGAATAAATAGGGTTTAATCTTCCATCAATTTGCGGTAACGACCTTTCTTTATTTCTTCATTGCCCAATCGGCGAGCCTTGTTGATTTCGTATTCAGAGTAGGTTCCTTCGAAGAAGAACACCTCGCCATTGCCTTCAAAAGCAAGTATATGGGTACAAATACGGTCTAAGAACCAACGGTCGTGGCTGATGACAACAGCACAACCAGCAAAGGTTTCCAAACCTTCTTCCAATGCTCGCAAGGTGTTTACGTCAATATCGTTGGTAGGTTCGTCCAAAAGAAGCACATTACCTTCTTGTTTTAA
This sequence comes from Prevotella disiens JCM 6334 = ATCC 29426, assembly GCF_000613345.1. Taxonomy (GTDB): domain Bacteria; phylum Bacteroidota; class Bacteroidia; order Bacteroidales; family Bacteroidaceae; genus Prevotella; species Prevotella disiens. The sequence goes on from NZ_BAIS01000048.1 coordinate 571, forward strand.
AGCCAAAGCCAACTGCAAACGGTTGCGTTCACCACCTGAAAGCACGCCACAAAGTTTGCTTTGGTCGGTGCCAGAGAAGTTGAAACGTGAAATGTAAGCACGCGCGTTTATGTCGCGACCGCCCATTCTGATGGTTTCGTTGCCTTGTGCTATCACATCGTAAACCGACTTTTTAGGGTCAATATCTTTATGTTGCTGGTCTACATACGCCAATTTTACGGTTTCGCCTACTTCAAAATTACCACCGTCAGCGGTTTCCAAGCCCATGATAAGACGGAAGAGTGTTGTTTTACCAGCACCATTTGGACCTATAACACCTACGATTCCGTTAGGTGGAAGCATGAAGTTGAGGTCGGAGAACAATACTTTTTCACCGAAAGCCTTCTGCACATGTTGCGCCTCAATAACCTTATTACCCAAGCGAGGACCATTTGGAATAAAGATTTCGAGTTTCTCTTCACGGTCTTTTTGCTCTTGATTCAACATTTGTTCGTATGAGTTCAAACGAGCCTTACCCTTTGCCTGACGTGCTTTTGGTGCAAGTCGAACCCACTCCAACTCACGTTCAAGTGTCTTTCTGCGCTTAGAGGCGGTCTTTTCTTCTTGCTCCATGCGTTTTGTTTTTTGGTCGAGCCATGAAGAATAGTTACCCTTCCATGGGATTCCTTCGCCACGGTCGAGTTCCAAAATCCACTCGCTCACATCGTCAAGGAAGTAGCGGTCGTGGGTAACAGCGATGACTGTACCCTCGTATTGTTGCAAATGTTGCTCCAACCAATCAATACTTTCAGCATCTAAGTGGTTGGTAGGTTCGTCCAAAAGAAGCACATCTGGCTTTTGCAACAATAGGCGACAAAGAGCCACACGACGACGTTCACCACCCGAAAGATTGGTTACAGGCAGGTCGCCATTAGGACAACGCAAGGCAGCCATGGCACGGTCAAGTTTAGAATCCATATTCCACGCATCGGTAGCATCAATAACATCTTGTACTTCAGCTTGGCGTTGCATGAGCTTATCCATCTTGTCTGGGTCGCCATAGTATTCTTCCAAACCGAATTTCACGTTGATTTCATCGTATTCGCGCAATGCGTCGTAAACGTGTTGAACACCTTCTTGCACGTTTTCCTTTACGGTTTTCTCTTCGTTGAGAGGTGGGTCTTGAGGAAGATAACCCACAGAATAACCTGGACTAAATACCACTTCGCCCGATGTAGGCTGTTCAATACCAGCAATAATTTTCATCAAAGTTGATTTACCCGCACCATTTAAACCGATGATACCTATCTTGGCACCATAGAAGAACGAGAGGTAAATGTTCTTCAGAATTTGCTTTTGATTTTGTGGGATAATCTTTGACACGCCCACCATTGAGAAGATAATCTTCTTGTCGTCTACTGTTGCCATTTATATTTTGTTTTTATGATTTTACTGTCTTTAGAAAAACTTTTTAGCTATTTATTCTTGTTCTAAAGCTGCTTCTTTGGCGCGTTTTCGCTCGTCTAACAATTGGAAATCTTTCTTTTGCAAAACAAAATCTGTACCCAAATACTTTTCCTTTACTATCTTGTTGGCAGCCAATTCCTCTGGTGTTCCTTTAAAAAGAATTTGCCCTTCAAACAAAAGATAAGCACGGTCGGTAATATTTAGCGTTTCGTGTACATTGTGGTCAGTAATAAGAATACCAATATTGCGAAACTTTAATCGCCAAACAATGTGCTGAATGTCCTCCACTGCAATAGGGTCTACACCCGCAAAAGGTTCATCGAGCATGATAAACTTTGGGTCGATTGCCAAACAACGAGCTATCTCGCAACGACGACGCTCACCTCCCGAAAGGCGGTCGCCAAGGTTTTTGCGCACTTTCTCTAAACGAAATTCCTTGATAAGACTTTCCATTTTTTCAATACGCTGCTCCTTTGTGAGTTTCGTCATCTCTAAAACGCTCATGATATTGTCCTCAACACTCATCTTACGAAATACGCTTGCTTCTTGCGGAAGATAGCCAATACCAGCCTTCGCACGCTTGTAAACAGGGTAATTCGTAATCTCTTGGTCGTCAATATAAACATGACCTTCATTGGGGATAACCAATCCTGTGGTCATATAGAACGACGTTGTCTTACCTGCACCATTTGGTCCTAACAAGCCAACAATCTCTCCTTGACGCACATTGATACTCACACCGTTTGCCACAGTGCGCTTTCCGTAACGTTTCACAAGACCTTCAGTGCGAAGAATACTGCTTTTTTCTTCTTCAGCAGGAATGATAATATTTTCAGTGTCGAGCATTTGCAATTTCATTTCTTACATGCAAAAGTAGTAAAATAAATGCTAATAACGTTGAGAATAAATAAAACTATGGTAGATATTGCAGATTTTTAGCGGAATTTGGTTACTTTTGTACCATATTCATAAACTAACAAAGCATGCTTATCATTAATTGGCTGACAAACTTCGGCAAATATTTACTTCTAATGGGGCGCACTTTCAGTCGTCCAGAACGTTTCCGCATGTTCCTAAAACAATACGTTAAAGAAATGTCGCAACTGGGTGTTGATTCCATTGGCATCGTTTTGCTTATATCTTTTTTCATTGGAGCAGTTATTTGCATACAGATAAAATTGAACGTACAAAGCCCTTGGATGCCACTTTGGGTATCGGGTTATGTTACAAGAGAAATCATGTTGCTCGAATTTTCATCAAGTATCATGTGCCTTATCTTGGCGGGAAAAGTTGGTTCTAACATTGCTTCGGAATTAGGAACCATGCGTGTAACCCAGCAAATAGATGCCTTAGAAATTATGGGTATCAATTCTGCAAGCTATTTAATCTTGCCAAAGATTGCAGGACTCATTACTATCATGCCGTTCTTGGTCATCTTTTCAGCAGCAATGGGCATTGTTGGAGCCTATGCAACGGCTTATTTTGCGCACATCATTACCCCTGTCGATTTAACATCGGGGATTCAACACAGTTTTAACTCATGGTTTATGTACATGAGCATCATGAAAAGTTTGTTCTTTGCATTCATCATTGCCAGCGTTTCTTCCTACTTTGGCTACACCGTTAAGGGCGGTTCGTTCGATGTTGGTAAATCTTCTACCGATGCAGTGGTAAGTTCAAGCGTACTTATCTTGTTCAGCGACGTATTCTTAACCCAACTACTTAGCTAAAAATCAGTAACAAAGTAAAGAAAAACATTATGATAGAGGTAAAAAACTTATATAAATCGTTTGGCGAAAAGGAGGTTCTCAAAAACATTAATACGGTGTTTGAGGGCGGAAAAACCAACCTTATCATTGGACAAAGTGGTGCTGGTAAGACTGTACTCATGCAGTGTCTTGTGGGATTGTTAGACCCTACGAGTGGAGAGGTACTATACGATGAGCGAAACTTTGTGAAAATGAAGAAAAAGGAAAAGATATTCATGCGCAGAGAAATGGGTATGATTTTCCAAGGAGCAGCTTTGTTCGACTCACAAACGGTATTTGAGAACGTAAGGTTTCCACTTGATATGTTTTCAAGCCTATCCCAAAAAGAAAGAGACCAACAAGCACAAAAGTGTATTGACCGTGTGAACCTGACAGGGGCGGAAGATAAATATCCAGGGGAAATATCTGGCGGTATGCAAAAGCGTGTTGCCATTGCAAGAGCCATCGTTATGAACCCTAAATATTTGTTTTGCGACGAACCAAACTCTGGTCTTGACCCTAAAACTTCGTTGGTTATCGACCAATTGATTACCGAAATTACGCACGAATACAATATGACAACCATTATCAACACGCACGATATGAACTCGGTAATGGGCATTGGCGAGAACATTGTCTTTATTGCTGACGGCAAAGCAGAGTGGCAAGGCAACAAAGCTTCGGTAATGACAGCAAAAAATAAGAAATTAAACGACCTCGTATTTGCTTCCGATTTATTCAAGAAAGTAAAGGAAGTGGAGAATGAGGAAAACCATAACGGATAATAAAGCCGTAGATAATAGATACAAAAAATGCCGTCCTGCGTCTTGAAGGGCGGCATTTTTATTACATAGCATATTCCTTGTTGTTACGGTTCATGCTCGTTGTTACTTTATTTTATGCTCTTTTATGTTGCATTTTATGTTCGTTCTTTATCGCATATACCACAAACGATTCTTTTTTACCATCGGAACAACCACTTGTTCGGTAGTGCTATCGCCATAATGGAGGAGGAGAAAAACACTCGCCGTACTATCTTTCGGAAAGAATTGAGCACTGTTAATAGTTACTTTCGTGATGCCTTTTCGTGCCTCAACTTGCTTTTCCGAGAAGACTTTAAAGTTGGTTATCATCTGCTTTTTGTAGCTTTCTGGCAGTTTCTTGGGCAGATTCATACCATCTAAGAATTGGTCGTATTTGCCATTTATAAGGTCTTCGTAATACACTTTAGCAGCTTGAGCGGCAATAGCACCATGGTCTATTTCCTCCTTTTTACTGCATGCTGTGAACGAAAGCGCAACAATGAACAAACAAAAAAGTAATCGTTTCATTTCAACTCCAAGTTTTATTTCTGACGAATAAACACATTGATAGGGCAACCATTTAGGTTCCAATGGCTACGAATCTTGTTTTCCAAGAATCGGCGGTAGGCTTCACGAACGTATTGCGGTAAGTTTGCATAGAAAACAAACGAAGGAATTTGCGTATTAGGCAGCTGCGAGCAATACTTAATCTTAATGTATTTACCTTTAACTGATGGTGGTGGAGTCTCCTCAATGATAGGTAACAACACTTCATTGAGTTTGGTTGTACCAATGTGAATGTTTCTATTCAAGTAAACTTGCTTAGCTACATCAAGGATTTTGAATATACGTTGCTTGGTCAAAGCTGAAGCAAAAATGATTGGGAAGTCTACAAACGGAGCCATACGCTCACGAATTGCATTTTCAAAGGTCTTGATAACCTTTTGGTCTTTGTCTTCAACAAGGTCCCATTTATTAACAACGACAACCAAACTCTTGTTGTTTCGCTGAATCAATTGGAAGATATTCATATCCTGCGCCTCTATTCCTCGAGTCGCATCAATCATCAAAATACAAACATCTGAGTTCTCAATGCTACGAATAGAGCGCATAACAGAGTAAAATTCAAGGTCTTCTGTTACTTTATTCTTACGACGAATACCCGCAGTATCAACCAAATAGAAGTCGAAACCGAACTTATTGTAACGTGTATAAATGCTATCTCGGGTGGTTCCTGCTATTTCTGTAACGATGTTTCTATCCTCTCCGATGAACGCATTGATAAGGCTTGACTTGCCAGCATTAGGGCGACCAACAACGGCAAAGCGTGGTATTTCCTCCTCAATGTTTTCATCTGGAAGGTCTTTCATGCGTTCCAAAAGCAAGTCGAGCAAGTCTCCCGTACCGCTACCTGTCTGTGCGCTAATGCAAACAGGGTCGCCAAGTCCTAAACGATAGAACTCTGCCGACATATAATATTCTCCGCTGTTGTCCACTTTGTTAGCTACTAAAATCACAGGAAGTTTACTTCGGCGAAGAATTTGCGCTACATCTTCGTCCCAATCGGTTATTCCTGTTTCATTGTCTACCAAGAATAACACAAAGTCTGCCTCTTCCGTAGCAACCAAAACTTGCTTGCGGATAGCATCTTCGAAGATGTCATCAGAATTAACAACCCAACCTCCAGTGTCAACAATAGAAAATTCACGACCGTTCCATTGGCATTTTCCATATTGGCGGTCGCGTGTTGTACCAGCCGTATCACTCACAATGGCGCGACGACTTTGGGTTAAACGATTAAAAAGCGTAGACTTTCCCACATTTGGACGGCCTACTATTGCTACTAAATTTGCCATTTATTGATGGTCTTTCCCCTTATAAGAAATATCGTTAGGGGGTAAGGTGAGGTCTGCACCTTATGAATATTTGCCGAAGATGACCACGTCTCCAGCCCTCGCAACATGCGAGAGTTTGCCCTACATACAGTCAGGGCGTTGTAAATCTCTTTTTTTTAGCTACATTTTCCAAAGAACAGAAAAGCGAAAAATGCTCTATTCTCCTTTTTTATTCAGGATTGTAACCGAAATTGCTTAACTCTTTTTGCGAGTTACGCCAATCTTTGTCCACCTTTACAAAGGTTTCCAAGTATATTTTCTTATCAAAAAACTTCTCTAAACTCTTGCGTGCTTCAGTCGAAACCTTCTTCAATGCTTGTCCTTGATGACCGATAATGATGCCTTTTTGGCTATCACGTTCTACATAAATTATCGCATTGATATGGATTTTCTTCTCGTCTTCTTTGAATCGTTCCACCACTACTTCAACCGAATAAGGCACTTCTTTGTCGTAATAACGCAAGATTTTCTCACGAATAATCTCCGTTACGAAGAATTTAGCAGGCTTATCGGTCAATTGGTCTTTATCGAAATAAGCAGGACTTTCGGGCAATAATTCTTGAATACGGTGCATCAATGCATCAGTACCAAACTTATTCTTTGCCGAAAGAGGCAGAATTTCAGCTTTAGGCAATAGGGTGTGCCACTTTTCAACAAGTTCTACAACCGTTTTTTGGTCGCTTTCGTCTATTTTATTGATGAGCAAAATGACAGGAATATCCATCTTTGCCACCTTTTCAAGGAACTCGCTATTCTTTTCAGGCTTCTCAATTACGTCAGTAACATAGAGAAGAATATCAGCATCAGCAAGGGCAGATTCTGAAAAATGCAACATCATTTCTTGCATTTTATAGTTCGGTTTCAGTACACCTGGTGTATCTGAGAATACGATTTGCATATCTTCCGTATTCACAATGCCCATAATTCTGTGGCGAGTAGTCTGCGCTTTAAAAGTTGCAATACTAATTTTCTCGCCAACGAGTTGATTCATCAGCGTACTCTTTCCCACGTTTGGGTTGCCTACTATGTTTACAAATCCTGCTTTATGCATTTGCTTTGATAAAAAAACGCATCAATCTTTGCGCACAAAGAAAGATGCGTTAATTCTTATTTTACGTTCTTCGTATTATTTTTTTGCTACAGCAGCTGCTCCGTCGTATGCCCACTTGTAATAAGAAGCACCATGAACAAATCCAGCACCAAAAGCCGTAAAGATAACATTATCGCCTTTCTTCAGTTTAGATTCCTCGTCCCAAAGTGCAAGTGGTATGGTTGCAGCACTGGTGTTACCATAATGCTGAATATTGATAATCACTTTTTCCAATGAAACATTGGCTCTTCTGGCAACAGCTTCAATAATTCTGAGGTTCGCTTCGTGTGGAACAACCCAATTAACATCGTCTGCTTGTAGGTTATTCATCTTCATTATTTCTTGAACATCGTTGCTCATGCTTGTAACCGCGTATTTAAACACTGTACGACCTTCTTGATAAAGATAGTGCAAGCGGCGGTCTACTGTGAATTGAGATGGTGGACAAACCGAGCCACCCGCCTTCATGTGCAAGAAAGGCAATCCTTTTCCGTCTGTTCTAAGGAATGAATTTTGAACACCAACATTCTCTTCCGTTGTAGCCTCTACGAGTACTGCAGCAGCACCATCGCCGAAAAGTACACAAGTTTGTCTATCAGTGTAATCTACTATTGACGACATTTTATCTGCCGCAATCACGATGATACGCTTGTAACGTCCACTTTGTATCATTGTGGCAGCCACATCGAGCGTATAAAGAAATCCACAGCAAGCTGCTGAGAAGTCGAATCCAAAAGCATTTTTCAATCCTAACTTACCAATTACGATTGATGCTGTTGAAGGAAACTTATAGTCTGGAGTAGTTGTTGTAACGATAAGCGCATCAATGCTATCTGGGTCTACACCTGTTTTCTCTAAGAGTTGCTTTGCAGCTTTGCGAGCCATATAGCTGGTACCAAGTCCCTCCTCTGTTAAGATTCGGCGTTCCTTGATGCCTACACGTTCCATAATCCATTCATCAGTGGTATCAACCATGCGTGAAAGTTCTTCATTGGTAAGAACATAATCAGGCACGTATCCTCCGATACCAGAGATAATGGCATTTATTTTCTCCATCTTTTTCTTATTCTACTATTTCTTTTACGATAGCAACTTTACCACGATAGTATCCACAAGTTGGGCAAACTGTGTGATAAACATAGTAAGCACCGCAATTAGGACATGCTGCTAATGTTGGGGCTACTGCCTTATCGTGAGTTCTTCTCTTAAGTGTACGAGTCTTTGACTGTCTTCTTTTAGGATGTGCCATAATTGTTTAAACGTTTTATTATTTTTATTTTTTTAATTTTAATAGAGCTTCCCAGCGCGAATCTATTGGTTTCTCGTCTTCCGAACCGCTTCGGGCAGCAGAATGTTCTTCTAACATTCTTATCATAGCAGGGTTGCATTTTCCAGGTGCATGCACATGCTTGATAGGGAGTGCGAGCAATATAAATTCGTAGACATACCATGAAACATCGAGCATTCCTTCGTTCTCGGCCACCGTAACAAGGTCGTCTTCCTCTGAGTTTTCGTTTCCAAACTTAGCATTGAGTTGTTGTTCCGTCTCAATTTCTTGCTCCATATCTTCCAAACAAATATCACATGGCACAATTACCATGCCTTTTTCTTTGAAAGTTAGTGTGAAATCATCATCGGTATGGCGCACAATATCTAATTCAACATGCACGCTACCACGACTCACTTCAGGAGCGTCAATCGCCTTAAAGTAAGCGTCATCAAGGTCGAATGCGAAGCTATTTAGCCCATCGCTTAGACCTTTCAAATCTATTTTAAGGTTGTCCAAGTCCATAATCGGTGTGCAAAGGTAAGAATATTTTTCTGATAATTAGCAAATTAAAAGCAAAAAAATGCAGATTAAGCATTTTGCCAACATGCTTATATAGAAATAAGGTGAAAGACCAAGATGCTTTGTTTGTCATTCTATGGTCAAAATGTTTCTATTTTTGATGCTATTGTTACGCAAAAAGCATTGGTTGGCAAAGGAATAAACTGGTATTTTTTTCAAAAGTGCCTATTTTGAAGTGCAAAAGTGCCTATTTTGAGGCTCAAAATAGGCTCTTTTTGAAACGATAGAATATTGTAATTCCCAAATAGGAGGAACTTCTGAAGAAAAAAATTAAGAAAAAAAACAGAAATACTATTTATTTTACAAAAACATCTTTATCTTTGCATTTCGAACAAAGACTACAAATAATGAAAAAGCTATTTTTTAGTGTGCTGATTTCCTTTATTGCGTTGAGTGTAAAGGCGCAAGAACATTACCAAGGAAAGGTGATGGACGATAAAGGCAAAGCCATTTCTTTTGCGAACATCGCATTGCTTAACGAAAAAGATTCGAGTTTTATAACAGGTATTGTTGCAAACGTAGACGGAGTGTTCGACTTGAATGCGCCAACAAAAGGATTGCTGAAAGTTTCACACATGGGCTACGATTCGAAAATGGTTAAAGGCGAAACAAACACCCCACTTACAATCGTTTTAACTCCCAACGCTGTGCAAATGGACGAGGTTGTAGTACAATCGGTTAAACCTGTTACACACCTTGAAGGCGATGCGTTGGTTACAAATATAAAGGGCAGTCTATTTGAAAAACTTGGTACTGCTAAAGATGTATTAGGTCGATTACCAGGGGTCTTGAACAACATGGGTAGTATTGAAGTGCTGGGAAGAGGCACACCTATTTATTATATCAATGGGCGAAAGGTTTACGATGGACAGTTGTTAGATCAATTGAAATCTGACAAAATCAAGAAAATTGAGGTTGTAATGAATCCCGGTGCACGCTACGATGCTTCTGTAAAAGCAATAATTCGCATTGTTACTGAGCGTGAACAAGGGGCTGGTTTCTCTTTCGATAGTAATACAAAGGTAGGTTATCTTGATTATGTTTATGGTTCAGAACAAGTAAACATGAACTACCGATTGAACAAACTTGATATTTTTGCCAACTTAGAATATGCCAATAATCGCCAAAGAGGATTGAACAGTAACGACGAAACCGCATGGCTTTCATCAACTTTACATCAAAACTTTGATATTTCGCAACGTGGACGACAACAACTTTATGACGGAAAAATAGGTTTTGCCTACACCTTTTCGCCTGAACATTCTTTGGGCTTATATTATAAGGTAACACACACGCCAGCTAAAAAATGGACTACGCTTCATGCTAATTCTTTTGTAAATGATGTTTTGAACGAAGAAAGTGCTATGGAGCATTATAGCAAAGGTTTTTCAACAAGCCACCTCGTAGATGCTTATTATTCAGGTCAGTTTGGAAAATGGTCGCTCAATGCCACTTTCAATACATTATGGAAGAAGAGTAATTCGGACAATGTATCTGATGAAATTATTAAGAATGGCGGAAAACGCAATATTACTACCGAAACCAAAGTAAACTCTCGTATGCTTGCTGGCGAACTCCATTTGTCAAAACCTTTTTGGCGAGGACAATTAAACTTCGGTACTGAACTTTTAAACAGTCGCCGTGAAGAAAACTTTATTGCCTTAGGTGGTTTGCTTAATAACGACAATCCTTTTGTAAAAGAAAGTAGTGCAAGCGTTTATGCAGAAACCATGCAACGTTTAGGAAAAGTTATGGTTCAGTTAGGGTTACGCTATGAACACATCAATAGTGAGTATTTCCGCTTTGGGAAAAAGGTAGAAGAACAATCGCGCATCTATGATAAACTTTTCCCAACGGCATTGGTTACCACAAACTTTGGCAAAGTAATGATGCAATTGAGCTATTCAAAAAAATATTTCCGTCCGTTCTATTCACAGTTAAGTAGCACTGTTGCCTACATAAATCGCTATCTTTACGAAAGTGGAAACCCATTGCTCCGTCCTTCTTATATCGACAATATTTCTGCAATCCTCCGTTATAATTGGGCAACTTTGATACTCGGCTATTCGTCTACAAAAGACAAAATCATAACGTCGGCTATGCAATACGAGGGCGACCCTAATGCTACTTTGTATAAAAAGATGAATTCTAAATACAGAATGGGCGAATTACAAGCTATGATTCAGCTTTCTCCACAGTTCAAACGCTATTATCCAACTTTGGTTTTAGGCATTGCTGCTCCTTTCAACAAGATAGATTTCCGTGGCAGTATCAAGCATTTAAATCACCCAATGGGAATTATTCGCATGAATAACATCTACCAACTTTCATCAAGCTGTATGCTCACTGCCGATTTTAGTTGGCGTGGCAAAGGCGATGGCGAAAATATTAGAATTGGACAAACATGGCAAATCAATGCTGGAGCAATGAAAAATATTGGCAAACAATGGGAATTGCGCCTTACGGTAAGCGATATTTTCAACTCAGCACGCAAAACGTGGTTCGATATGTACAGCGAACTCAACGTTGTACATCAAGAACGTGATGTAAACACACGAGGCGTTGAATGCACTGTGCGCTATAAATTCAACACAACCAAATCGAAATATAAGGGCAAGGGTGCTGGTAATCAAGAGAAAACACGCTTGTAAGAAAAATATTTTGAGCAAGTTGAGCGGGAATGCAGTAGCAACTTAAATTGAAAAAAACGAAACGAATCAACCTTAAAAAGTATTTTATATATCGAATTGTTAGATATAAAAAACTTTTTAAGGGTTGGTTTGTTATGAAAAACTTTTTATTATGATGTGAGGTAAATTAACGAAAAGAAGTCAAAATTGGTCTTAATTTAAACGTTCTTCGCTATTATTCTGAGTAGACGTGTTTCTTTTTTCTTCATTTGCTGAAGGTTGTTTTGGCTTTTGCGGCTGCGTTTCGTGCTGTTTGGACATTTCTTTCTTTTCAACCGATTTTCTTTCAGCCTTTATTTTCTCTGCTTTCTCCTTATTTTTAGTATTGTCTTCTTGCTTTGTAGCCTTTGTTTCCTTTCCCCTTAGTGTTCCGTCAGGTTGCGAAAGGAAACGTAAAAATGCCTCGTAGGTGTGTTTTGAATAGGCTTTAAAAATATTATTAGCAAAAAGAATATCCGTAATTTTATTTTTTGCTACATACTTTTTCATGTTATCTGTGAAATATCTTGAATCTATAACATGAATTTCCTCAAAGGAATAGAATAAGAAACCTGGTAAAGCATTGCCGAAACTGTCTTTCAAAATGATGAGTCGGCGTTTATTTTTATTACCAGTTCTTACAACTGTCAAGCGTGTATCGCCTCCCATGAATGTACAATATGCGCCTGCACTTCCATCTTTATAATGATAGAAGAATGAACCTTGACGTGGCTTTCCAATGCCTGTTGTTTTGTAATCTTTATTAATCGTATAATCAATGTACGTTGTTTGGTATTTTATTCCTTGGGGTTCGTAGTAGACAAAGTCCTCTGGGGCATTTTTTATTGCTATGTCTTTTGAGTAAGCGTACATACTTCCGATGTATCCTTTTACCACCTTTCTTTGGTAACTTTTTAATGATTTGAAAGGCACTTTAGCCATTTTGCAGAATGCTTCTGCCGCATAATAAGCTCCTAAAGGTGCCCAATGGTGGTCGGTTCTTAAGAAAATGTCTTCTTTGGCATGGCGTCCTAAAGCTGTGTAAGCATCAACGGCGTAAATATCAGGGCGCAAATGCGTGTACATGTTTTGAATTGTGGCACGTTCGCTATTGCTTGCTTTCTTAACCTGTTCGGGACAGTAATATTCTACGGCAGTTGGAATGACCATACAATATACATTTACCTTATTTCCAAAGATTTCTTTATATTTATTGGCTGCCTCTACATAGCTAACACCGCCTGTTGCCGACCCACCAAACGCCATTAATGCACGCACTTTTGGTCCGTTTCCAACCACGATGATACCAGCATTGGCTATTTTTGCGTTTTCATCGGCTGTAACTTCGTTGTTATATTCAGTGATATTGCGGTCGCCTTTTGGCGAATTATCTTGTTGCATTCCGTCTTTAGAGGCATGGAATGTAACTTGATTTTCGGTTGTTGCCAAACGCATTTTTCCTTTTACTTCCATACTAAGTGCCATAATTTCGTCGCGATAAGGCTCGCTATCGCTGAACCATGCAGTAACTTCTTTTGTGAAATTACCCGACCACAGACTTTCAAACGAGAATGTTGGGAATTTTTTTAGTTCACGTTTTTCTAAAATCGAAATACGTGTGCGAGGAAAAAAGTTGAAGACAATTGTAATTGCAAGCAATATTATTGCGATTACAACCAAATATATTTTATGAGTTTTCATTATGTTTGCTTCAATTTTAGGCTAAAAATTAATCATTTCTTACGAGCAATTTTTGGTAGGCTGCTGCTGTTGAAGGTGAATAAGCGTGTATCAAATTATTTGCAAAGAGAATATCCGTAATTTTATTTTGTATAACAAAATCCTTGATACTATGGTGGAAATATCTAAAATCTACTACATGAATTTCTTCAAATGAGCCAAAAAGATAGCCTGGAATGGCATTTCCATAACTATCTTTTAGTATCATTAAGTATCTTCCATTCTTTGTATTTGTTTTGATACTTACGGTTCGCGCATCTCCCCCCATAAAAGTCATGTAGGCTAATGAACTCCCATTTTTATAAGAATAGAAGAAATGGTCGGGTGTAGGTTTACTTTCACCGATTACGCTCCTACCTTTCATTTGATATTTTATAAAGGTTGCTGAGTAATTAGAGTCTTTTGGAACATAGTAAACAAAATCTTCTGGAGCATTTTTTACTGCTATATCGCCCGAGAATTTATACATTGTACCAACAAAATTAGAGAGTGTTCGAGGTTCATATTCATTTAAATTTCTATACGTTACGTTGGCTTTTTGTGCAAAAGCCTCTGTTGCATAGTATGCTCCCAATGGTGCCCAATGGTGGTCTGTTCTAAGATAAATCGGTTTTTCGACATGTGGGAGCAGAGCACCGTAAACATCAACTTGTATTACCTCCTCCGAAAGATGATGATAAATATTATCTATCCCTTGCTTTTCGTCTTTTGTCCATTCTGATACACTTTGTGGACAATAAAAAGCTACGGCATTTGGAATCGTCATGATGTAAACTTTAGCTTGTCCTTCAAATGCTTTTGCAAACGCATTTACGGCTTCTGCATACTTAATTCCGTTTTCCGTTTTTCCTGAAAAAGGTTCAAATGCTCTGGTTTGCGCTCCGTTTGGAACAACGATAATGCCTCTATTGGTGCGGCGTGCAGGTTGTTCTGCATCTTGCGCCCATGCAAAGGCGGTTAAAATACTTAATAAAGCAGTGAGAAATATCTTTTTTTGTTTCATCATTTTTCTTAAAAACGAGTATAAATGAAAGCGTTATTGGTTGCACCAACGAGTAGTGCAACGCTCAAAATTAATAGGCAAATGCTGATAACCAAACGAGTTGTGAAAAGCAATGTGCCGTGTACAAATTGGAATCTACCCAAAAATCTATCGAAAAGCGAAGCAATGATTCTTCTTATTGGCATGGCAAAGAGAATAGCAGCAGCCCAAAGCCAAAAGTTATCGGTTAATGCCGTTGTGGTAAGAAAGTCTATACCATTTGGAACATTCCCGAAGAAAGCATTAAAGAAGTGTTGCATTTTTGAAAAGTCATCGAAATAGAAAATGCCCCAACCTATTACAACTAACAAAAGGCTGTAAAGATGCAAGAAAGGAGCAAAGATTTTACTTTTCAAACGCAATATAGTGAACTTCTCTATCGAGATAATAATGCCGAAATAGAGTCCCCAAATAATGAAATTCCAACTTGCTCCATGCCACATTCCTGTAAGTGTCCACACAAAAAGAATGTTGAATGCTTGATGTTTTCTGTTCCCTCCTAACGGAATATAGACATAATCGCGGAAGAAACTTCCCAAAGAAATGTGCCAACGTCGCCAGAAATCGGTTATAGAATTGCAGCAATACGGGTGGTTAAAGTTCTCATTAAAGTGGAAACCTAAACAACGTCCAATGCCAATAGCCATATCCGAGTAGCCAGAGAAGTCGTAATAGATTTGGAAAGTAAAGGCAAATATGCCTATCCATGCTCCCGAAGTAGACAAATTGGGCAAGCCTGACACCAAAAACTGATTGGCTATTTCTGAAAACTGATTGGCAAGAATCACTTTTTTACCCAATCCAATAAGAAAACGGAATAATCCTTCCGAAACATCGGTGCTTGAAACCTTACGATTTGTAATTTCTCTTGCCACAGTATCGTATCGCACAATAGGACCAGCAATGAGTTGTGGAAACATCGAAATGTACAAAAGTAGGTTTAAAAACCTTTTCTGTACAGGTGCTTCTTGGCGGTAAACATCAACAAGATAAGACAGTGTTTGGAACGTATAAAAGCTAATTCCAATTGGTAAAGCTATTGAAGGCACATCAAACTGAATGCCTATTGACAAAAATTGGGCTGCAAAAAAGCCTAAATACTTGAATGTTCCGAGCAAAATTAAGTTGAAAGTTACGCCAAAAGCGAGTGCAGCTTTTCGTTTCCCGTTCTTATTGCGATGAATTAATAGTCCAATTAAGTAATTGACAAATACGCTACCTATCATCAAAAAAACGTAAACAGGCTCGCCCCATGCATAAAAAATGAGCGAGAACACTACCAATATCGAATTTCTAAAGGCAAAAGATTCTATTTTGTCAGAGTCTTCGCGTGGCTTTTCTATCAATGATGCTATCAAATAGCACAATGCAAAAAGTGGAATAAATACGAATAAGAAAAATAAATCAGAGAATACCATTTTCTATTTTTTTCTATTTTAAGGTATGATTTTTTTTATTTCCTGAGCGAGCATAACTCCATTTTTATGCGCTCCTTTACTATTTGTGTGTGTACCATCGGCAGTATATGTTTTTCGGCGCAACTCTATGGAACGTTTCACACAACTTATTTTGTCTTGTCTGATAACCAATACATTCATTTTTCTGGCACATTCCTCAATAATGTTGCCCGTCTTTGTAATGTTCTGCAAACTTGTTGCCGTGGTTTGCATAGGTGTTAGCAAGATAATGACCGACTTTGGGAAATATTTTTTTACTAACAAACAAGAATATCTAACCGAAGCTGCCACTGAAAGCACCTCAGACGGTTTGCGTTGCAACAAGTCTGTTTCCGAAATAGCAAACACTTCTTTGTTTGTTTCTGCAAATGCTTGTGGGCGTTTGGCTTGAAACCACGCATCGTTTGTGCCAGCAGCAATGATAACGATGTCTGGTACAGATTGAACTCCTGTTTCAACTGCATTGTGTAGGCGTTCTATCTGATTGTAAATAACGTTATTATCCGACAAACGTTCTGAATAATCCGAGATATTTCTAATAGTATTCAGTGTGTTTGTCCACGTTGCGCCACTCCGTGCGTAGCTTTTACAACTTGCTGGTTTCAATGTTTCTTTAAACCATTTGTTCCACCCTTTGGCTTATCGCATTCGTCTCCTCCCAACCATGTGTTTGAATCACCAAGAATGGCTATATGCTTTTTACTCCAATCGGTTTCCTTTCCTTTTTCTGTGAAGGCTAATAAGCCGAACAACGTAGGCACTGTAAGGAACAGAGCAAGAATATATATAACCTTTTTTCTCATAAAATATTTTGTAGACTTATTGCTTTCGCCTCTATTTAGATAGCTAAAATTCAATTTTCTTTTACCTTATTTATATGATATAATTTGATTTTGCGAGCGCAAAGGTACACTTTTTTTTCTGTACAATGAAGTTATTGCAGGCAAAAAGTCATGATAGTTTTGATTATAGTGAAAAAAGGTGGTATCTTCCAGACGGAACAATACCACCGAAAGTATTTTATTAAAATGCAAATTCGATGAACGGTTAGGACATGAGAATATCTGTAGCCATATCAACTTAGCTTTGGAACGTGCAAAAGCAATTGCTTCAACGACAACAAAATAAGTACGAATTTATTTTTTAGACCGACAAAGAACAAATTACCGCTTAAGGGGAATGTATAATAACCCTTGAGCGGTATTTTTTTATTTTTGTTGTGAAGTATTTAAGAGCGTATCAAGTTTATAAATTCTATTGAATTTTGTATGCTTGTGCATCAATATAGGAATAATTATGCCGAAAGTAGTAGCAATAGGCACTTGTATGTACCCTTGCGAAGGTACTAATATTTGTTTTAAACTTTACTTTAAAACGTAAAAGAATATATTGAGAATGCAAAAACGGGCTTTCCTTAATTTGGTTGATGCACTATAATAATTGAGAAATGGACTCGTGAATGAATTTTTCAGTTATATTTTATTCTTCGTTTCAAATTAATGAAGAACCCTAATTTTATGGAATTTAGAACAATGCCTATTTCTATCAAATTTGAAAGTGCCTGTTTTGGACTTCAAAACAGGCACTTTCGCAGCCT
>NZ_BAIS01000047.1 GCF_000613345.1 Prevotella disiens JCM 6334 = ATCC 29426
TTTTACGGCGGTAAACTCTTGTCCGAGTTTCGCTCGGCTATTCGTTTTTACAAAAACCATTGTATTTCTGAAAAGCGAGTGCAAAGGTATAGTTTTTTTCAATACACTCCAAACTTTTCAAGAACTTTTTTCAAAAAAAAAGTGCTTTTTTTTGTTTTTACAGAATATCGTCAGGTTAACACCTTATATATATAGAATCCTTTGTTTCCCTATCTCTCTGATTCTATAAAGCCTTCTTGGTCGTATCCACGATGATAAAGGTTAATTAAATCGATAAGTTTTTGAATATTCTTATCCGTCGATTTAATTTTTCCAAATTTTTCCAATTGAATATCATAACGCTCACGATTTCCCTTAGAAAGACGTAAGGCACTATCGTTAGGAATAAAAAACGATGCTCGTTCTTTTAAATAAGGTTTAAATTCAGTTTGAAAGATATTTATTCCTGCCAAATCTAAATCGCCAAAGTGCAAATATGAGTTAGGAATACGTTGCAGCCATTTTATTAAATCCCCATTTTGTGGATAGCGTGATACAAATAATGGAGTTATTCCAGAAAACAAGTATTGTTGCTGCCGAATGTATCGAAAGTTCTCCGCATTTTCAACTCCAACAATTGTAATATAGGAAGGTATTTCAAAATTTTCATAATCGGCAATGAAATAAAAACTCCCTTTAGGCGGAGCAATAACGATTGGCATTTTATTCAACGTAGCCTGTATGCTGGTACGAATTAACTAAAAATCCAGTCATTGAACGTATGCTTTTCGGCTTTGACCCACCTGTTGCTTTTACCGCCTCAGCTCTTGTCAAATGTTCATCACTCAGTGCATTTATCGCATTTTCTATATTTTCAATACCAAAAAATGATGTTACGAACTGGCGAAAAGCTGCTAAATTTGCCACAAAATATCGTTTTCTACTTTTTTGCACATCGCAAACAAGCGTAGCTTCACCAAGCAATTGCTCCACCCAGTCGCCTTTTAGCTGACTTCCGGGCAAACTTTTTCCTTCTTCTAAAATTAAAAGTTTGCGCAATAGGGATAATGTTATTGCAGTTTTCTTCATTTTTGTATCATCAAAGGAATTATCATTGTCATTGAGCGATTATTCTTTTTCAACAAATAAGTATATTTGTAATCAGCTACATCATACGATGTTGGCGAACCATTTACCAAAAAAATATTTCTTGCATTGGCAAAATCGAGTATTCCCTTTACGTTTTCAGGGTGCAATTTTCCAATTTCGTCCATCATGCAATGCAAACTAAAGTCTTGAAACTTTCTTGACATTGATTTCTTGAACACGTTGATGAGCATAATATTGACCATCGCCTTCACTAAAATATCAGTTCCGTCAGAGCCAACGTTTGATATCTTTTCTATCCAACCTGTATCATTATCATTCTCAACAATGCGAAATTCAAGTTTAAAGGTATCTTTAAGCGACAGAAGCTCTCGATGTTCATCATTCAAAAGTACCTTTACCAATCGCAATAAATAATTGATTGTTTTCTCGGTCACATCTGTTTTATCTTCCGTTTCCGAAAAAAGATTCAATTGTCCAAAACTAAATCGATGTTCATCGTTAAACTCTTTTATACTTTCCAATAGGCGCATCAACGCATCTTCGCTCCTTTCCGACCTTAACTCAATGCTTTTTATAACTCCTGCAAAGTTGCGTTCACGAAAATCAGCATTGACATTATTTATCACTTTGTTTATATCGCCACTTTTCATCTTTATATCGCCTACCTCTTTCGATATGCGCTGCAAAATAGAAACATAATGTTCGCTAACCTGATTTTTGTATTCTTCAATTTTATTATTCTCAATAAATTCATACAACTTTTCGGCAAAGACTATGTAATCCTTATCGGTTGAAAGTTCTGTCGAAAAATTAAATGTATTTTTACTTGAAAAATTCGACTTAAATTGATTTACATTCTGGTGAAAATTATGCAATTTTGCTTGTTGGTCACGTATCTTTACTCGCAAATTTTCTAATACAGCTTTGGTTGGTTCAGTTGTTTCTTGCTTCTCAAGAATAAACGATAAAAATTCGGCATAACTATCTTGCTCACGAAATTGAGCAGCCGCCTCAAGCCCTTTGCGTATATCGTCAATTCGTTCGTAGCAAGTTTTCAAACTACCTTTAATACGATTTAAGCCTTCGTTGTGCTGTTTGCGTGTCCGTTCAAAACGCTCTTCTAACGAATTACGTTTTTCTTCTGCCTTTCGTTTCTCCTCTTTTAACGTTGGCTCTTTATCAAAAAGTTCCTCCTTATCCTTTTTATATCCGTAATAATCCCCTTTACTTTTCTCAATAAATGCCAACTCGAAGTCTATTGCTTTTATCTTATTTTGCGTACTTTCAATCGCAATTTTATCAACACCAGCCCCCGACAATTCTTTCAACAATTGCTGTTCATTGTCAGCTATTTGTTCTTTCATTTTCGTTTCATAGGCAGCAATTTCCGTTATTAACACATCTATTTTTGCTTGAATCTTTGTGCTTATTTCGGTTTCTTTGTTTTTCAAGACCTTATCAAGATTCTTTTCATCGCTGATGCGTTTCTCTTCCAATCGTTTTTTCTCTTCCTCTGCCTGAACAATCTGGAGCGATATTTTTCCTATTTCAGCATTTATACGTTCTTTTTCCGCAATTTTCCACTCATTTTCTTTGGCTTCCAATTGCATAAAATCAGCATTAGCCTTCTTCAATTTATTTTGAATTTGGCTCAATTCTGCACTATTATTAAATTTCTCCTCCCTTATTTTCTTTATCAAATTCGTGTACTTCGTATTACTTTCAGCAATCGATTTTTCCAACGAAGTTTGAATATTGTTTCGCTTTTTCGTTGCTTCGGCTATTTCTTTTTCTATTCTTTCCTTTTCGTTTTTTACCATTTCTGGCGTACGCACTACCCTATTAATGCGATTAACATTAATTTTCAAACCAAAAATAGTGTCGTTTTCTGCCGTAATTTTCGGGTCAAGCGATGTATTATAAAGTACATTTTCCTCGTCTAATAGTTTTCCATAACTTTCCAACCACTTCGGATTATTCACCGAAATCCAATTAGCTAACGACCCTTTACTGCGTTCTATCAATTCGTCGAGTTGCATTTTCTTGTTCAACAACTCGTTTATTTTCAACCCAATAGGTTGAATTTGTCCGTTGGCTTCCTGCTTTTTATTTGAAATTTCTATTTCTGCCGTCTGCTGCAAGCCTTTAATTTGCTGCGTTAATAGCTCAACTTGATTTTCCAGCCAAACTTTTCGGTCTTTAATCTGCGTTCTTTCCTGCTCTTTGCGCTCTATTTCTTCTTTATAATGAACTTGATTTTCCACTCTTACAAGCTCTTGTTTGTAGGTAGCCACCTGCCCTTTCATCTGCGCAATCAAGTCGTTTTTATCATTAAAACGCACTAAAAAGTCGTCCAAAACAGCCTGTTTCCGTTGCAAAATATCATCGTGCAAGCGCAATATTTCTTGTTGCAACTCTGCATTATGAGCATTTATGCTTTCCATTTTACTATTCTTTGCACTTTCAAAGGCTTGTCTAATTTTTGTTTCAAGCGTATTGTATTTTTCTTTAATGTTGGTAAAAGATGCTGTTAAAGTATTGAGAATTTGTTCCTGTGCCTTCTTTTCTTGCTTTCTTTGGTCTTCTTTTTCAACTCGTTCAATAATTTTTTCTATCTGCAACTGCTCATATTTTTCTCTTTTTAGTTTTATCTTTTTGAGCGAATCAGTGCAGATAGCCAGACTTTTCACCACTTTATCACGGTTGGCTTGATAGGTTTTTGTTTCCTCGTCAATCAGTCTTTCCGTGCGTTCTTTCTGTGTTGTCAGTTCTATTCGTTCTTGTTCCAAACCAGGGAGTAACGCCTTATCACGCTCTTCAACATAGTTTAGCTTTTGAATCCCAACTTTTATTTCACGTTGCAAATATAAATTGGCATGATAACTATTAATAACCATGTCGGCTTCCTTGCGAATTTTTACAACACCGTTTTTGTCTTTTTTATACCAACGTGCTATATCGGTAAACTTTTGTTCAAAATCGTAAACCTGATTTCTAAAAAAAGACAAGTCGATAGCTATTTCTTCATCACTCATTGAACCAATAATAGTATCTTTAATGAAATTGGCATCGAGTTTAGAATTGAGGAAAACATTTTGAATGGTGCGTGGAATGTTCTGATATTTTGCACTTTCTGCAATAGCAAACTTGCGATATTCTGGACGAATAGCATTGACATTACCAAAAATAATGTTTCTATATTCTTCGTAACGCTCAATAATAGGACTAACGTAACACCCTTGTGGCAGTCGTTCACGAATATTTGTCCACTCTGAAGACACCTCATTTGAAGGCGAAATAAAATACGATTGCTTGTAGGCGGTGTCTACAAATCGATACATGACACGCCCTCTGATGCGAGAAGCCACTACAAAATAAGTTCCCGTTTCGCGTTTTACTTCATAGACAATATACGAATTGGCATATTCTAAATAGAACGAATCGAACGATTTTTTCTCCTTTGGTATGCCTAATTTATTTTTATCGCCATTATAAAAGAAGAGCAATGCACGCAATATAGTACTTTTCCCAACTCCCTGTGTACCTATAAAATGCACATTACCATCAAGTTTTATTTCACCATATGGAACGTGCGCACTATTGATAAATATTATTTTATTGAGGTATCTCATCTTCTATCTCCTCCGAAATGGTTAAACAATCGATAAGTTCTTCTAAGTAATGGAAAGCAGCCGTAACCTTATAGGCTCTTTCAGTTTCATCAATAAGTTCTACAACTCCCATTGTTTCCATTTCCTTGATAAGTTTTTCCACTATCTCTTGATTGGTTTTCTTTCCCAAAAATAGTTTTTTCGCCTTTTCTTTCAGTTCCAAATCGGAATTGATTTGAATTAGAAAATCTTCTACATGAAATTCAAAACCAGAGCCAAAGGTGGAATTAAATGTGGTAAGAAAGTCTAAATAGTCAATCCATTTGCACATTGCCTCTAATTTTCTTTGCAAATCAACCTTTGCTTCTCTACGTGAAAAATAGTAATATCCGTCGCCTTTATCAAGTTGAAAGCCTATGCCTGCAAAATAGTCGGCATACTCTTGCTCGTCTTCTTCAATAAGGTCGTACAACTGATTGTTTTGCGGTTTTATGCTATTCGACACGATAAAGCCACCTTTACTTAATATGTTGAATATTTCTTCTGAACGTTTCATTTCCTTTTACTTTATATAAATGAGGGGATATTCCCATTGTTTGTGGGTTGCTATGGTATCGGTAAATTGCAATTGGTCGGCATATTGCGATGCCAATTGGCAGAAAAGCACCAACTTTTCTTCTTCCGTAACCTCAATTCTGTACCGATAGTTCTGAACAAAGGTAAATAAATCTTGCGCCTGCGCCCTAAATCTATTTATCACTTCTTGCTGACTTACACTTTGTTGCGTATGAGTGGTAGCCTTCAAATAGGCAGTGTCTAAAGCCTCAGCCTCCTGTCCTTGTCGGGTTATACGATTATTTTTTCGCTTTTCTAAGAGTTTCAATATCTCCAAAGCCTCGTTTGAGGTTCGCAGATAGTCAAGACTTAATTTTAATCGATACCCCATTTGCGGTTCAAGCCACACTGGATTTAAACGTAGCATTACCGCCTCAACGTTTGTATATTCCTTGATAATGAGTTGGTCGCGCAGGTATTTTAACCGTCGCAGCTTTTTTAATCGTTTAGTTTGAAACTCTATCAGATTAATATATTGAATTATTTGCTTTTGAATTTCAATCAAGCTATGGGCTGCCTCAATGAGTTCTGCACGCACATCATTTACCGTTTCACGCATTTGCACATCCATTGCCACAGAAAAGAAAGTGGGCTGTCGCTCGTCTAACACTCGCTCGCACTCATGAATCAAGATTTTTATATTGTTACGCTTCACGTCTAACGCTCGCAGCTTGTCAATCTTAATTTTATAATTGGGTTCGTTCTTATAAGTATTATTAATATTACGCTTCAAATCAATAATATTACGCAAAGTTGTAAGCGAAATTTTCTTCAATATCTTTCGCACTTCCTTTTGATAGCCATACTTTTGTCGCTCGTTATTTTCTTTCAGAAAGTAGCCTATTTGTGCATTTAGATTGTCAATATAGTCTTTTACCGAAGAAACATTTACCTCTTCATTTACTTCTAAAACCTCTTCAAAAAAGCGAAGATAAACGTCTTCCAATTCAACAAACTCTCCGCTTTCATGAATGATACCCGACTCTATAAGGAATCGTAATCTCGCTGCATCATAATCTAACATCTCTTCGGCATAACTTCGACGAATAGATAAATCTTTGCGCTTCTCAAATAAATCTTTTATCAATGCTTTTTCTCGATTTAAACGAAGTATAAGCTCGTCAATGGTACGAAATGCAGACATAGAAAACGTTTTTAATATTTTAAATTCAATGGTTAGAATTACAAAGATATTAAATTTACATTGCATCGCCAATAGTTTCACTTAAAAAGTTTTGCTAACAACTTTCAATAGTCGAAAAAAAATATATATATTTGTGCTATCCTAAAATACAAAATGATATGAAACACGAGAAAGAAAATATAAAAATAGGTACCCACGAGTGCATCATTTTTTCTCCAAAAAAAATACTTACCGACAATAAACCGCCTGAAATTCTTTTCCTTCAGCCTGTCGATAGCCACGATGTCGAAGAGTTAGAACAAGAAATAACGTATATTGAGGCACATATTTCTTCTCATTTTATTTTCGTTGCCATTAGAATTACGAAATGGAACGAGGAATTAACCCCATGGGGCGTACCGCCTATTTTTGGTAAAACACCCTTTGGCGAAGGTGCTTCAAACACCTTATTATATATAAAAGAACAACTTCTCCCCTATTTACTCCGAAGATTTTACGAAAATTATCGTCCGAAAATCATCTTAGGCGGATATTCACTTGCTGGCCTTTTTACCTTGTGGACTTCCTACAACACAGATTTCTTTAATGGAATAGTTTCGGCTTCCCCCTCTATTTGGTATAAAGATTGGTTGAAATATGCAGAGCAAAATACGCCTAAAGTGAAATTTGCCTATCTCAGTTTGGGCGACAAAGAAGACCATACCAAAACTAAAATTATATCAACCGTGAAAGAATGTATGGCAAAGCAAATCGAAATTTATCAAACACAAGGTGTGAACGTAAAATTTGATTGGAACGAAGGCAATCATTTTCAAGACAATGGGGAACGTACTGCCAAAGGTTTCGTTCACATAGCAAGTTCTCTTTAAAAGTAAGCGAGGCATACCCTATTGAGTCCCCCCGAAAGTTGGACAAAACAACTTTCGGGGGTGTACTTCAAATTTGCTATATCCTCACTTTCTTATCTTAAAACCAGAAGTTGTTCATTTCATGAGTTCCTGAGCCATCTATATTCCAATAAAACTCCATTGCAGCTGTTTTGAAATCAGTAATACCAAAAGCGTCCATTAAAGCATGAATTATTCTACGGTCTTTTTCTGTAAAATCAGCTTCAGTATATCCCATCATTTTGTCGTAATCGTCAAAATCCTTGGTTTCTAACTCACGATCGTCAGCCGACATATAGAGATTGATAGGAATTGAAATTGCAGGCAACCACTCTTCGCTTTCTAATTGTTTTCCAGTAGGCTCATAAAATGGAGATGGTTTTCCATCTACTAATTTGCTTTCATTGGCACGCATCAAACGAATTTCCAAATTGAATTTCTTATATGAAGCCATAAACTCAAAGTAGCCTTTCATACCTACACATTCTTCATTTTCTAAGAATTTTGCTCCGTCAAAGTGGTTTGATTTGTCGGCAGGGTCGGTATCACAATAAGTATAATGCATGAAGTCGAGTCCATTCTTCATTTCTATCTTTTCTGTATCGGCATATCCAGAAATGATATTCTTTGCCATGAAGAAATGTTGATACAATTTTCTGTTTTCAGGCGTTGTATATTGTGTTGTTATTTCCTTTCCGTCCTTGTCGTAATAGTGAATATCGAAAGCATTTACACAATGTACTTCTTCTCCGTATGTATTGCCCATGAGGTTTACCATTTCGTTTGCAGGGTCAGCAACCCACTTGCCGTTTTCGAGTGTAAACTTCAATTTATAGTTTTTACCAAAGTATTTTACCTCTTTAGCAAAACTATTTTGATGGAATTTTTTAGGCCCATGCAAATGTCCGCCATAAATATTAATTTCAATTGATGCTGGCATAATCATCTTTGTTTCCTTTTGATTTGGAACAGGAATCGGATTTTCGTCGTCCTTGTTACATGATGCTAGACCCATCATTAAGATTGCACCCATGGCAAAGCATAGTGCGGTTTTAAACCATTTTGTTTTCATAATTGTTACTTTAAAAAAAATGATTATTAAATTTGTTTTTGTTCTCTATTTTAAAATATAAAAACCACCAGCGAACAAGGGCGTTAGCAGTAGGAGCGTGATTATTTGCAAACTCATCAACTCGTCATCACGTTCCTAACACCCTAAATTTTTGCTGAGAGGAACGTGATAAATCACGCCCCTACAGAGGGTATTATTACTTGCTTGAACATTCTTTGTTTCCGCTTGTAATATTTTATAAGTTCGTGTGGTTTAACAAAATCATTATTTTTCGATTTCTATTGGCACGGCAATTTGTATATCCCACAAGCCTGTACTTCTGTTTTCAGCCGAAGGCATATAGAAAGGCGATGGTTTTCCGTCTTTTTCCAACTTTGTTTTCGTAGCGTGCAGAAGTTCAATATTCATTGTAAACTTCTCGCCAGCCTTTAAAAAGCGGAAGAAACCTTTGAAACCCATTGGATTTGTGTTGCCTATGAAAGTGCCATTCAATTCGTCAGCATAATTATAATCGAACGGAATATTGGCTTTTTTCTTCTCTCTTACTTCTTTTTTCACACCGTTAGCATCGATTTGTCGGTACACACAAAAGAAATGTTGGTGTATTTTGTCCTGACCATTGTCAAAAAATTGGTGGTTCATTGATTCTCCTTTCTGATTGAAATACTCAAAGTTTAGATAGTAAACCACATCGGGATTTTTCTCAAAGTTTTTCACTTTAAACGAGTTAGTCGCACTTGTTACGCCCCACCCTTTTCCGCTTTTCACTTCCCACACGATGGTTTGAGCAGGCGAAGCTGTGTTGGCTTTAAAGTGTTTCATCTCTGGATTTTGATTAAACACGCCTCCTTCTAATCGTCCTTCTTGCAAAGTAAGCACCGCTTTAAAAGGGTCTTCGTGCAATTTGTGTTGGTTTTCGTCCTCTGGAGTTTCTGGACTACAAGCTGCAACCATAAAGGAAAGGGCTGCAAGTGCCATAATATTTAGCACCGAATGTAAATAATTTCTTGTTTTCATTTTCTATTCTTTTTATTCTTTGTTACGATTAAGGCTGGTTCTATAAATTACCACCGCATATTGTCATTAAATTTTATGAAATACGTTTTGTTATCTTTTGGCTTCTTTTTGGTTAAAAATGTAAGTTCGTTCAGTCGTGTAGCTCGCTACACTCCTTCACCCTCTTGCATTTTGACCTCAAAAATAAGTTCAAAATCTAACAAAGCTAATTTATAGAACCTGCCTTAAAAATTCCATATTGCCATGAATCGAATATCACGTCCCATGTCGTGAGCGTAATATCTACTGCGGTTGGTATATTCTTTGTATTCCTTATTGAAAATATTATCGCCCACAATTGATAGTCTTAACGACTGATAATCGCCCAATCGGCAGTTCATTCCCACTTCAAAACCATAAAGATTGTAAGCCGCAGGAGCAAATTCTATCAAGTCGGTCTTAGGGTCAAAGCGGTTTTGATGGGCTACAAATTTATGACTAATGCTTACCCATGGCTTTATGTTTCTTTTGGCTTGCGGTTTCCAAGTCAAACTTTGTGTAAATCGTGCCGATGGTATGTAGGGCAAATAATGATTGGTTTTGCGTTCGTTTGCCCATATAAGTGCTGAAATAAAATGGTAATCTACCGATGAAATGGGATTAAAATGTACATCAAAGTCTATCCCACGGAAGAACGCAGAAGTCTGTTTGTAGGCAAAAATTGGGAATGCACCAGCTATAACCGTTATATTTTCTCCCGTTGGTTGGTCGTAAATGTAATTGTTAATCCACTGCAAATAGCCATCAATTCGAAAGTTTATGAGCTTGCCTAAATAGTCGATTGAAACAATCCATTTATAGCTTTGCTCCGATTTTAGTTGGTCGTTTCCTTTAACATACATACCCGAACCTAACTCATTACCATTGCTATAAAGTTCGTAAACGTGTGGCGCACGCCATGCAACACCAAAGTTTGTTGTAAATTTCCAACGACTTATCGGTGCATAGTGTCCACCCAAACTGTAAGTAAAGTTAGTGAAATTGTGCTTGCCGCCATAGCGTTTACTTGTCCAATCGTACCCGTCAGCATCGGTATGTTGATAGTCGAAGCGTGCGCCAGCCTCCATTCCCCATTTCTCTTGTATGTATTTTTGCAGCGCAAAAGCTCCCAAAGTCATTTCGGTATAGTTTGGAATAATAGGTACAACGCCTGTTCCTCGCTCACTATGGTTTTCTACATTAACCAACTGAACGCCAGCATCGGTACGCCATGCGCCATAGTTTTTGTACCATTGCAACGAGTTTTGCAACGAATTAAGGCGTAGACTAACCGTTGGAATATCCGAATTATTCATGCGACGAATGCGATTTTCACGGCGGTTATCGTATTGGTAAGACGTTTGCCACGCAAAGTTTCCCCACTTTTCGTTATCATAAAAGAGTTTAAGAATAGCGGTTTGGTGGGTAATTTTCTGGTGTGGATAGCCAATAGAGCGACTGAATGGCAAAATTTCCACAGGTCGCCCCATCATGATTCGCTCTGCCAATAGCTTTTCATTGCCCATTTGTGCACTCTGCATCACGCCTATTTTTTGGTCGAACAAACTATAAAATGCCTCTAAACGGAGGTTGTTCCAACGATAACCAAGGGTGGTTGAGAAATTAAATTCACGATAGCCCGTGTTGTTCAGCAGATAGTTTGCCGTACTTTGGTCGCCACTATTGCTATAAGTTGATTGCACACGCCAAGCCAAATCGGATAGTTTTGGCATTGTTCCTTCTGCCATTCCGCTAAACGAATAGCGACGACCATTTGTGCCATACATACCATTTAAATTGCCATGTACCAATTCGCTACCGTATGGAAGGGCTTTTTGCTCCATAAGAATAATGCCACCCAAAGCCTCAGAACCATAGCGAACGCTCTCTGCTCCCTTGACAACTTCAATGCGTTGCGCACTATTTTTATCAATTTCTGGGGCATGGTCGGCACCCCATTGTTGCCCCGTCAAGCGTGCGCCATTATTAACCATCAAGATACGGTTGCCATACATGCCGTGAATAACGGGTTTTGCTATGGTTGTACCTGTTTGTATGGAACTTACACCGCTTACTTGTTCCAACAAAGCAGCTAAGGTTTTACCCGAAGCCTGCGCAATATTTTCCTTTCCAAGTGTATTAGAAACGGCATTGATACTTGCTTTTTTGCCTTCTCCAACCACAGTAACTTCGTCCAAAGTGTGTTCCTTTACACGATTTTTAGGTGCTTGTGCAAAAGTGTTTTGGTGTAGAAAGCCTACAACAAACACCATTGCTAATAAGCGAAAATTCTGCATATTAGTTTGCTTTTTATAAAATAAAATAAATGATTTCGTGTTTCTTCAGTGCGTGAACATAAGGTAGGCTGCGGTCTATCTATTCCAAAACCTTTGGAATAGAGCCTATGTTACGCCATATAGCGCAACAAATTCTATCGCAAAACCAGCATTTGTGAAACGATGAATAGTGGCTTTTACCATTAAAAGCCTATTGTTTCCAACAAAAAGAAGCTACCTTATGCGCAAAAATAAGGAGGTGCATGCGCATTTACCGACTCAACAGAGCGATAAATAACGACAGGTTCTTGTGGTTGTGGTTTATGAATAATTGTACAAACCACCATTGACACATACTTGTAAGGCGTTACATCGCCTACTTTGTGCATTGAGCATTCGCAAATAAAACATTTACTCGTTATTTGACTTGCGTGCGTAGTTGTCGAATGCTCGTGTTTAAGGGTATCGTTATCATGATAATGCGAACCTTTCATGCCCAACGCAGCGATGAATGTTATTAATAACACCCATGCTATCAATTGTTTTGCAAGGTTCTTACGCTTCATTTTTACTCTACGCTTGTTTTTTAATGGCTACTAAAATATTAGCCACCAAGTTTGTAGTCCTATTAGGGCTATTTTATTTCGCCTAATATTATTTAGACAAAATCTATCTTGCTTGCAAATGTATATAATTTCTTTGTAATCGCTTCTTATTATTTATTTGTTTATATCTTTTTAACTCCTGAATTTAAGTTTTTCACAACTCTTCAAATCCAACGCATTCACCTTGAAATATTATCTACATCAAAAAAAAGAGCCTGTTTTGAAGTGCAAAATAGGCTCTTTTGAGCTTCAAAACAGCCTATTTTGTTTTTAATGGTTACTGTTTGCAATTTCTTAGTGTTGTGTTTTTCATAAAAATGGAGCAGTTTTGTCGTTGAAATTACAAATATTTTTAAAAGACAATCAATAGATAATATGAATTTTGCCTGTGTCGTTAAAATTTCGTACATTTGCCATTTGAATATCAATTCAAGGAGATTAATAACAGCATGGTATTAAATTATATTTGGATAGCGTTCTTCCTCATCGCTTTTGCCTTTGGGGTGGTAGGTCTTTTTATGGGCGATACCACTATATTTCAGAAGATGGTCGATGCTACATTCGACTCTTCTAAATCGGCTTTCGAGGTGTCGCTCGGCTTAACAGGCGTACTTGCGCTTTGGTTAGGTATCATGAAAATAGGAGAAAAGGCTGGCATTGTCAATGTATTGGCACGCATGTTGAGTCCTATTTTCACTAAGTTATTTCCCGATATTCCTAAGAATCACCCTGTTATGGGGTCTATTTTTATGAACATTGCGTCCAATATGTTGGGGTTAGACAATGCGGCTACACCTACGGGACTGAAGGCAATGGCACAAATGCAGGAACTTAATACGAAGAAAGACACAGCAAGTAATCCGATGATTATGTTCCTTGTGCTAAACACAAGTGGCTTAACCATTATTCCAACCAGCATTTTGGCTTTCCGTGCTGCCAATGGTGCCGCTCAGCCTACCGATGTTTTCATTCCTATTTTGTTGGCTACTATGGTAGCAACTCTTGCGGGAATTATCATTACTTCGTTATGGCAACGCATCAATTTGTTACAACCTATTTTGTTGGCTACTATCTTTGGTATGATAGCAGCAGTAGGTTTCGTGATTTGGGGCTTCGGTCAAATGGAGCAAAGTACGATGAACACCGTTACTTCTGTGGCATCTAACATGATATTAATGTCCATTATCGTGCTGTTTATAGGTGCTGGATTGTTCAAAAAAATCAATGTTTACGATGCGTTTATCGAAGGGGCAAAGGACGGTTTCACCACTGCCGTGCGCATTATTCCCTATTTGGTAGCCATACTCGTGGGTGTTGGCGTGTTCAGAGCATCGGGTGCAATGGATATTTGCATTGGTGGCATACAGTGGACGTTAGAACAATGCCATCTGAATACTGACTTTGTGGGTGCGTTGCCAACCGCTTTCATGAAACCATTGTCGGGTAGTGGAGCGCGCGGATTAATGCTTGAGGCCATGCAAAACTATGGTACCGACTCGTTTGTGGGAAGGTTAAGCTGCATTTTCCAAGGTTCTACCGATACAACATTCTATATTCTTGCCGTCTATTTCGGAAGTGTCAGCGTTCGTTACACACGCCACGCAGTGGCTTGCGGACTACTTGCCGACCTTGCGGGGGTAATTGCAGCAATTGGAATATGCTATATTTTCTTTTAATTTAAGACAAAACAAATGGCAAATTTAAAATCATTGGTAAAGGATACAGCTATTTACGGGCTAAGTAGTATTGCTGCACGATTCATCAACTACCTATTGGTACCTATCCAAACTGCCAAATTTAACGCTGCTGGAGGGCAGTATGGCATCATAACCAACGTTTATTCTTACGTGGCATTGCTCATTGTGATACTCACATACGGCATGGAAACCACCTTTTTCCGCTTCATTAGCAAAGAGGGCGAAGACCCTAAACGCATTTATGCTACCACTTTAAAACTCGTTGGTACTACTTCGCTCGTCTTTATGGCATTGGTTTTAGCGTTCAACCAGCCGTTGGCTAACCTTTTAGGCTATGCTGACCACCCTGAATACATACTCGTCATGTACGTTACAGTAGCCATTGACGCTTTCGCAGCCATACCTTTTGCCTACTTACGTTATGCCCATAGACCGATAAAGTTTGCTACTTTAAAGATATTGAACATCACTTTCAACATTGCTTTGAACTTGCTTTATTTGGTTGTACTGCCTTCTTTCAAGCTCAATCCATTCGGCATTTACGATGCAAACTTCACGCTTGAAGTGGTTTGGATATTCTATATCAACCTTTTCTGTACGCTCCTTACGCTGCTAATGCTCTGGAAAGAACTTGGCGGACTACGCTATCGCTTCGATTGGGCAGCAGGAAAACGAATGCTTAGCTACACTTTTCCATTGTTAATCATGGGTTTGGCAGGTCAGTTGAACCAATGTGCATCGCAAATTATCTTCCCTTATGCTTACGATGGCAGTACAGAAGAAGCACGAGCGCAGTTGGGAATTTATGGTGCTTGCATCAAAATAGCAATGATTATGGTCATGATTACGCAAGCTTTCCGCTATGCTTACGAACCATTTGTGTTTGGAAAATCGAAAGATAAAGACAATAAAGATACTTACGCAAAGGCTATGAAATATTATATCATATTCACGCTTTTGGCTTTCTTGTCTGTAATGGGCTACATGGACATACTTCGCCATGTGGTAGGACGTAGCTATTGGGACGGATTAGAGATTGTTCCAATTGTCATGGCAGCCGAAATTATGTTTGGAATCTTCTTTAATCTTAGCTTTTGGTATAAACTTACCGACCGCACAATATGGGGTGCTTACTTCTCAGGCATCGGTGCTGTGGTTTTAATCGTAATGAATATTGCGCTCATACCTTATTATAGCTATTGGGCATGTGCTTGGGCAGGCTTCGTTTCCTATGCTGTGAGCATGGTAATCAGCTATTATTTTGGGCAAAAATATTATCCAATTGCTTATCCTTTAAAGGAAATTGCGTTCTATGTTGTCGTGGCTTTGGTCTTCTTTGTGGCTATCAGTGCTTCCAATCAATACCTCTCTACGCCGTTGGCATTAGCTTTGAACACAATAATTATCTTTGCTTTTCTTGCAATCATCGTTAAACGCGATTTTCCATTAGACAAAATTCCAGTCATAGGGAAACGCTTTAAAAAGTAAAAGCCTGCGGAACGAGTCAAAAACAAAATATTTATATTCACTATTAATCAAAATAAGTATGAAAAAATCAACTTTAGTCCTCGCTGGAATGCTCGCTTTAAGCACAGCTTCTAAGGCAGATGAAGGTATGTGGACACTCTACAATTTACCAGATGCGGTTTATACGCAAATGGTTGATTATGGTTTTGCATTGCCATGCGACCGACTTTACAATAGCCCAAATGCTATTAGCAACTATGTTGTTAATTTTTCAGGTTTCTGTTCAGGTGTTGTCGTATCGCCAGATGGTTTGGTTTTCACCAATCACCACTGCGGTTTCGGTGCTATCAATGCCCATTCAACAGTTGAACACGACTACATGCGTGATGGCTTTGTAGCAAAAAGTTTTAGCGAAGAGTTGCCAAACGAAGATATGTTCGTATCTTTCATGTGCGCTCAAGCTGACGTTACCAATCGTATTGCTCCGTTAATTGCCAACAAATCATTGAGAGAGCAAGGCGAAATCATCGATCTGTTCAGAAAGTAATGAACGATTCTATCAAGAAGATAGACAAAACATTGCACATTGAGATTGCTCCTTTCTATGAAGGCAATAAGTATTACGCTACCACTTATCAAGATTTTACCGACGTTCGTTTGGTATTTACTGTACCAAAGAGCATGGGTAAGTTTGGTGGCGATACCGATAACTGGATGTGGCCACGCCAAACTTGCGACTTTTCTGTGTTCCGTATCTATGCAGACCCTAAGACAAATGGTCCAGCAGCTTACTCTAAGGACAATGTTCCTTACCACCCTGAGCATTATGCACCTGTAAGTTTGCAAGGATATAAGGACAAAGATTTCGCCATGACCATTGGTTATCCTGGCAGCACCAACCGTTATCTTTCTTCATTTGGTATTCAACAACGTCGCGACATAGAGAATACGACTCGTGTACAGACCCGCGACATCAAACTTGCATTGATGAAAAAGCACATGGACGCTGACCAAAAGGTGCGCATTCAGTACGAAGATAAATATGCAAGTTCTGCCAATTATTGGAAGAACTCTATGGGTATGAACAAGTGTATTGATTCTATCGGGCTTATTCGCCAGAAGGCTGAATACGAAGGAAAGATTAAATCATGGTTGGCACAGCAACCAAATAAGAACTCAGCAATAGATGTTGATTTCAACAAATTGGAGAATTTGTATGCTCAAAGCCGCCCTATTGTTCAAGCTTTAGGCTACTGGGAAGAGTCATTTTGGAAGACTTCAGAGTTTTTTACTCGTGCTTTGAAGCTCAATACTGGTATGCCTAAACAAGGTTCTAAGGACAATCCCAAGAAACAATACATTACTTTTGCAGACAATAGCGACAAGTGGAATTATGTTTTAGACAAGGAAATGACTGCTGAAATGATGCGCAATTATGCTACAATGATGCCTGCTGAATATCACCCAGCATTCTTCAAGACTGTAAAAACAAAGTTCGGTGGCGACTTTAAAAAGTACACTGAATGGCTTTACAAGAAGAGTCAAGTGCTCAATAAAGATGCTAAATTCTATCCTAACAACCGCAAAAAATTCTTGAAAGACCCAGCTGTACAAGTTGGTACAGACCTTTTAGCTATTTATTACGAACTCGGTGGTAAGGCAAACCCTCTTATGGAAGCTATCCAAGCAGAGGAAAAGAAACTCACAGAGGCTAAACTTCAAATGGAAATGGATATGCCTCATTATAGTGATGCCAACTTTACGATGCGCTTGAGCTATGGTCAAGTGGGCGGATACATGATAGGTGGTTTCAATAGCGGCTACTATACCACTTCGGAAAGCATTGTTGAGAAGTTCAAAAAGGCTGATAAGATTGCTGATTACAAGGCAGAACCTATCATGATGAACTTGCTTACTGCTAACGATTATGGCAAGTATGCTGACAAAACTTCGGGCAAAATGCAACTTTGTTTCTTGACCAACAACGACATTACAGGTGGTAACTCTGGTTCACCTATGTTCAATGGTAAGGGCGAACTCATTGGTTTGGCTTTCGATGGCAACTGGGACAGCCTCAGCTCTGATATTAATTTCGACCGTAACCTTGCTCGTTGCATCGGTGTTGATATTCGTTTCGTACTTTACATGATGGACAAATGGGGACACGCTGACCGCTTGATTAAGGAAATCAACGCTAAATAATAGCAAAATAAAGATTGAAAAAAGGACTGGCAAAGTGGATTTGTCAGTCCTTTTTGTATAGGTAAACCACTTATAAGCACTAAGAAAACACTTCCAAAGATACTCCATGGCAGCAACATTGTACACGTTTGTATAATCCATTATACACACTTGTACAAACTATTATACACGCTTGTACAAAGCAAAACATCTTATACATCATGGAAAGAACTTATAAGGGAAGATAAATGCCTAATCCTTGCACTCGGTTGAGTTGCTTTCATGGCGCAAGAAAAGCTAAAAGAAGGTGGAAGATGGCGACATTCATTCCGCTAAACATAGAGCTAAAAAACGAAATAGGCACTTTTGAACCCCAAAACAGCCTGTTTTGAAGTGCAAAACAGGCTGTTTTGGGTTTCAATACAGATTGCTTTTAAAATCGCAATACTATGATTGTTGTATTATTGAGACCATTTCGTTAACCCAAAAGAACCATTTAATACGTGAGTTCGAGACCATAAGACCCACTAAGGCGGCTGTCATGGACAACCAACAGCAAAGGTAGTAATAAAATTTTACAAGTACAAGGACTGATAGGAAAAAGCTCCTAAGCTTTTTAGAAAAAGGTTAGGAGATTTTTGAAGAAAGCTTAAGAGCTTTTGAGGGAATACTTGGGAGCTTTGAAAAGTATGCTTAGAAGCACCTCAAATATAGCCTAACTGCTTTTATGTGGGTACCTCTTAGGAGATTTCCGACTTACCAAGAGAAAGAGTAAGTTTTGTGGTTACCCTTGAACGAGATTGGATAACCTGCGGAGTTTAGTGTCCAAGAGAAGTTTTGAGTATGGTGTTTGTTATCAACAAGTTTTACAGGTAAATCCTTGGTAGCCTTTCCGAGCAAGCCAGCATAATAGGCATATAGAACATCGTCACTATCCAACCCAAAATTCTCATCAAAGAGCATCACGCTACCTTTATTCTCTATAGGTGTGGTTATATCCGTTGAAGTGTAATAAATCTTGTGGGAGTGATTAAATTCCGCTTCCTCAGAATACGTTATTTTCGTTTCTACGATGTTTCCATTTTGATATGTGATAGTAGTCTCTTCGGTTCCACTCTCCGAGCGTTGCATCGTCAGTAGTTGCCCATTGCTGTTGTATGTAAAATTCCAGGGTACAGTATGTTCTCCATCTAAATCGTGTACTACTTCCTCGCAATGTTTGGCAAAACCATCCTTGTTGAGGTACAGGTTATAGGTGGAATACTCTTCGCCATTTCCATTGGTCATTACTACATCTGGAGTCGGTCCCGTAGAGCGTGTAGCTGCATCTTTATACTTGAAAGTTATAGGCTTGCCATTTTGGCGCATAATGGTTATAACCTGTCCTTTTTCATTTGTCTGAATGGTCATACCAGCTATACTCTTGGGAAGTCCACCTGTGAACACCTTCAAAGGATTAACCTTTGTACCAGTCTCAACTACTTCACCTTTTGGCTCATCATTGTTACTTCCACATGATGTAAATGTCATCGTTGCGCCCAATACCGCTGCGGAAAGGTACGCCATTGTTATAATTTTCTTCATTATATCTGATTTTTATGTGTTTATGATTAGTATTCGTGTCAGCCCATAAAAAATAAGGGATAGACAAACAAAAAGCGTGGACTGATAACTGCGCTTATGTTCTTGAGGTATCGCCAAACACCATTGCCACTTAAACGAGTAAAAGCCCACGCCGTTTGACGTGAGCATTAACTTTTACTCTAGTGGATCTTTTAATTTTGGCGAATTTCAAGAACAAGAATGCAAGCTAACGCTTTTTATCTAATATGTCTGTTATCAGTTTTATTCGTTCATAGGCACAATACTTTTTGTTAATTGATTGCAAATATACAATTTTTTTATTAAAAT
>NZ_BAIS01000046.1 GCF_000613345.1 Prevotella disiens JCM 6334 = ATCC 29426
TAGAACCGTCCGATATGAGGAATCTTCTTCCCGGCCTTGCTGATATAGCACGGGTCTATAGCAATGGCAAGTAAGCCATCCATGTCCAACACACGCCTTGCAAGAGACAGGTTCAACAGAAGCCAAATTGCCACCAATAAATTGACCATCTTTTTGTTTGTAAATTCCAGAGCAGCCCAAAGAACCTGTAATATAAGTATCTTTATCTTTGCGTTGATATTTTCCACCAACATGCAACATAACAGATGAAGCGAATCCTATAATTCCACCAGGGGGAGGGGTTCTTTCAAGACTTGCTTCTAATTTATTTGTGCCTTTTGCATTTAACAATAAAACTGCTTTTAAATCTGAGCAAGAGAGCGCAGGATATGCGGAGAATAATGCACCGAATAAAAAGTAACTTGCTTTCTGTGGATTTTTTGAACTTTGTGACGGCAGAGAACTTATATACGATGCCATAAGACATAAGGTGATGAATGCAACATATTCTTCATTTGAAATGAAATAGGATATTGTAACTTCCTTAATATTACAAATGTAGGCTATATTTCTATAAAATGCAACTCTTTGCGTAATTATTTTAGGATTAAAAGAAGGTTTTTGGAAATAATGAATATTTTTAAAGAAAATATTATAATTATAAAACGGTGAGAGAATTTTAAAATTAATGAATATTGTTGCATAAAATACAAGTATACCTGAAAATAAAATTAGGGATTTTTTTGATAGTTTTGTGATTTTTACTTGTTGATGATAGTCATTGTGTATTTGTTTATCATTCAGATGTCGTGAAGTTAAAATTCCATCTTATTTTTACTGAACACAAAAGAGCCTATTTTGCAACTCAATATAGGCTCTTTTGTCGTTCAAAACAATCTGTTTTATAAAATTGAACCAATTTATTGGGTGCAAGGTTGTGCAATAATGTTATTTGCTCAACCTTGCAACTATCCATTTTTTTGAATCAAAATGTTCCATCAATGTTCCGTTTGAGCGTTTTAAATAAAAAAAGGAATCACAACTGTTGTTGTAATTCCTTGTATTTTTAAGGCTTTAATCTTTGTAGCGGGACGGGGCTACGATCCCCGGACCTCCGGATTATGAATCCGACGCTCTAACCAACTGAGCTATCCCGCCATCATTTTCAGCTTTTGTTCTTAAAAGCGAGTGCAAAGTTATAGATTTTTTTTTAATCGAACAAATCTTTTTATAAAATTATTTTAGTATTTGTGATTTTCTCTATGTTTGATGAAGATTTTGGTGTGCTTCTGCTGTTGAAAGTTTATAAAAAAGCAAAAATAGGTGGTTACATTGATTATTTTATGTACTTTTGCAAGGCAATTGTGCGTATGTATATGATTGCCCGAAAAAGAAAATGTTTCGTATCAAAAAATTAGATATATTCATTGCGAAGCAGTTTGGAATGCTTTTCGCAGGAACGTTTGTCATCAGTATGGTTGTGCTGATGATGCAATCTTTGTGGAAGTATGTTGACAAACTTGTGGGAAAAGGCTTGTCAATTGATGTTTTGGCTGAGTTTTTTGGATATTTGGGATTAATGTTTGTGCCGCAAGCTTTGCCGTTAGCGATATTGTTATCATCGTTAATCACGTTTGGTAATTTGGGCGAAAGTTCAGAATTGACCGCCATTAAGGCTTCTGGAATTTCGCTTGTGAAATCGTTTCGTGGTTTGATAGTGATAATTTCGTTCATAACGATTGGTTCTTTTTATTTCCAAAATACGATAGCTCCTGATGCTCAAAAGCATATTTTTCAGATGATTCTTTCGATGAAACAGAAGAGTCCTGAGTTGGAAATTCCTGAAGGAATATTTTATAATGGTATTCCACAAACCAATCTTTATGTTGAAAGGAAAAATTTGGAAACGGGACACCTTTATAATATAATGATATACCGCATGACTGATTCGTACGAAGACCAAGCTATTATTTTGGCGGATTCGGGTATGTTGCAGTCTACGGCAGAAAAAAAACACTTGGTGTTGAATCTTTGGAATGGTGAATGGTTTGAGAATATGCGCTCACAAGAGTTAAGTAGCAGTGCCAGTGTGCCTTATCGTCGTGAAAGTTTTTCTAAAAAGAAATTAATTTTAGACTTCGATTCCGATTTTAATCTTACCGATGTTGCTGGAATATCGAACGATGCTCGCACCAAGAGTATCAGTAAGATTCAGCATGATAAGGATTCGCTTATTCAAGTTTATGACAGCGTTGGCAAAGAGTATTATCAAGATGCACAGGTATATTATCCTACTTTCAAATTGAAAGCTAACGAATTAGCACAAGCTAAGCGTATGGCATCTTCTGAGGAGTTAAATCTTGACTCCATTTATGGAAAGATGAGTCCAGACGATAGACGTCGCACCATTGACCACGCTTTGAATAATGTTCAGCACGAGATTTCAGACCTTGATTTCAA
Organism: Prevotella disiens JCM 6334 = ATCC 29426; assembly: GCF_000613345.1. GTDB lineage: Bacteria > Bacteroidota > Bacteroidia > Bacteroidales > Bacteroidaceae > Prevotella > Prevotella disiens. The sequence goes on from NZ_BAIS01000046.1 coordinate 2,440, forward strand.
GAGTATGATAACCAGCGATGCCGATAAAATGATAAGACAACACGATATTGAGGAAATCAATAAATACACTTTGGCTTTGACCTGCTTGATTTTCTTTTTCATTGGTGCTCCTTTGGGTGCTATTATAAGAAAAGGTGGACTCGGTGTGCCTATTATTGTCAGCGTGTTGGTCTTCATTATTTATTATATTCTCGATTTCACAGGTGGGCGTATGGCAAAACAAGGCTATTGGGCGATATGGTTTGGACGTGGATTGTCGCCAGCGGTCTTAATACCAACAGCCATTTTTGTAACCTATAAAGCCAACAACGATTCGGCAGTATTTAATATTGATTTGTATAAAAACTTGATGATGCGCATGTTGGGATTGCGTATGAAGCGCGGCATCAGTAGTAAAGAAGTGATTATTAATGCACCAAAGTATTTGGAAAATGCCAACTTGTTGCGCAAAATGAATAAAGATATTGCAATGTATGCGATGAAGAAGAAATTGAAATCGCCACCTAATTATATAAAAGTCTTTTTCAAATTTCACCCAGACCACGTTATAGAACGAATCAATGCAGAGTTGGAAAACATTATTGAAGATTTGGGAAATACTCGAAATAAAATTATCATGGGCGAATTGAACAATTACCCAATTCTTGTAACCAAAGCGCATACAAGACCATTCGAACGCCAATGGATGAATATTATAGCGGGAGTTTTTCTGCCTGTTGGACTTTTCTTATATATACGAATGTGGCGTTTCCGTTTGAGGTTAAATCGCGATTTGCAAGTCATTAAAGCAACAAACGACAGCATTCTTGCAGAGATAGAAATGATAATAGATAAGCAAAAATAAAATAAGTAACATAAAAAATAAAATGAAAGGGAAGCGGTTCAAGCAATTTCACCTTTCTATATAAGATAGAATTATGGAGAATTTCAAACTCAGTAGCATTGAAGATGCTTTAAAAGACTTTAAAGAAGGTAAGTTCGTTATTGTGGTAGACGATGAAGACCGTGAGAACGAGGGCGACCTCATCATGGCTGCTGAACTGATAACACCTGAAAAGGTGAATTTCATGTTGAAAAATGCGCGCGGTGTGCTTTGCGTTCCTGTAACACTCTCGCGAGCAGATGAATTAGATTTGCCACACCAAGTGAGCGATAATACTTCTGTGTTGGGAACCCCATTTACGGTAACTGTTGATAAACTCGAAGGATGTTCTACGGGTGTGTCTGCTCACGACCGTGCTGAAACGATTAAAGCATTAGCCGACCCAAATTCAACCCCTCGAACATTTGGACGTCCAGGTCATATCAATCCATTATATGCACAAGATAACGGCGTTCTGCGTCGCTCTGGTCATACCGAAGCAGCTGTTGACCTTTGCAAAATGGCAGGTTGCTATCCCGCAGGAGTGCTGATGGAAATAATGAACGACGATGGTACGATGCTCGAATGCCAGAACTCATTGAAAAAGCCAAAGAGTGGAATATGAAAATTATAAGCATTAAAGATATTATTGCTTATCGATTGGCAACAGAATCAAGTATCGAAGTGGGCGTAGAGGTTGATATGCCTACCGCATTTGGCGACTTTCACCTTATTCCATTCAGACAAACAAGCAATGGATTGGAACACATGGCATTAATAAAAGGTACATGGGAAAAAGACGAATCCATACTTGTACGTGTTCATTCATCATGCGCAACAGGCGATATTCTTGGAAGTAAGCGATGCGATTGTGGAGAGCAGTTGCACAAAGCTATGGAAATGATAGAGGAAGAAGGAAAGGGCGTTCTGATTTATATGCAGCAAGAAGGTAGAGGCATAGGATTAATGAACAAAATGGCTGCTTACAAACTGCAAGAGCAGGGTCTTGATACTGTAGACGCCAACTTGCATCTTGGTTTCAAACCCGATGAACGTGATTATGGTTGTGGAGCGCAAATGTTACGCCACCTTGGTGTTCATAAAATGCGCTTAATGACCAATAATCCAACAAAGCGTGTAGGATTGGAAGCCTACGGATTGGAGATTCACGAAAACGTACCTATTGAGATTACTCCCAACCAATACGATTACCGATACCTCAAGACAAAAAAAGACAGAATGGGGCATGAATTGCACCTATAACGAGCTAACTTTGTAAGAAAAAGAACATATTTTAGATATTTTGGCATTATTTCATTGCATCGTAATGAAATAATGCCATTTTTTCTTCGTTAAATAATAAGAAATTCAGTATATTTGTACTTGAATTTAGACAATTTATGCAACTCATAATAATAATAATGTAAAACAGATGAAAAATCACACTTGACGCATGTCGTAAGAACCATAACAAAATCTGTAGACTAGCGAAAGTAAAAAGGATTTTACATCAATCAAAAGAAAGTAAAAAATAGAGCAAAAAAAATAACAGTTAAAAGATATTAATTGCAAGATTAGTTCTTCATTAATTGTTATCTTTGCCGAAAATGTGCGGAAAAATTTCGTCTTTATATGACGTTATATTATCCAATCAGTTTAAAATCAATAAGATAATAATAATTCAATTCATTTATAACTTAAAATTAAAATTTTATCAAATTATGGCAACTACACAACAAAAAGCAGCCCCACAAAAGAAATCAGAGGGCTTCACAGGAGTTAGAGGCGCATTTTGGATTATCGCCGTTTGCGCAGTCGTAGCATTCGTACTGTTCTTTACATGGTTCGGTCACGACATGCACTTCCAAGATCCAGGAACAAGAGAAACTCCTGCTGATGTATGGGGTACAATCTTTAAAGGTGGTATCGTTGTACCTGTTATTCATACATTGTTGCTTACCGTACTCGCTATGTCTATTGAGCGTTGGTTAGCTTTGAAGACCGCTTTTGGTAAGGGTGCTCTTCCTAAGTTCGTTGTAAACATTAAGCAAGCTTTGAGCGCAAACGATATGGCTAAGGCTAATCAACTTTGTGACAAGCAAAAAGGTTCAGTAGCAAACGTTGTTAAGGCTTCTTTGAATGCATATGCCTCAATGGAAAGCGGTGCAAACGCTAACTTGCAAAAGGCTCAAAAGATAGCTAAGATTCAACAAGCTCACGAAGAAGCAACTCAACTTGAGATGCCTACTCTTACAATGAATCTTCCTATTATTGCAACTCTTGTAACACTTGGTACACTTACAGGTCTTCTCGGTACTGTAACTGGTATGATTAAGTCATTCTCTGCTTTGGCTTCAGGTGGTGGTGCAGACTCTGCTGCTCTCTCTGCTGGTATTTCTGAGGCGTTGATCAACACCGCATTCGGTATTGCAACTTCTTGGTGTGCAGTAGTTTCTTACAACTACTTCTCAAACAAGGTTGACAAGTTGACTTACGCACTCGACGAGGTTGGTTATTCTATCGCTCAGACATACGAAGTAAATCACGCAGAAGAAGCTTAATTTTTGCTAACCCTTTTAATACATTATCGCTATGGGTAAAGTAAAAATTGAGAAAAAAGACACATGGATTGACATGACGCCGATGTCAGACGTTATGACCTTGTTGCTTACTTTCTTTATGCTCACCTCTACATTCGTAAAGAATGAGCCTGTGAAAGTGAATACACCAGGTTCTGTTTCTGACATGAAGGTGCCTGAAAATGGTGTCTTGACCGTGCTTATTAGCCCTGAAAAGGATGCTAATGGAAAGCCTACTGGCGAAGGCCAGGTATTTATGAACTACGACAACACTAATGAGTTGGGACAGATTGTTGATATGGTTGCAACATTAACACCAGAGCAGAAGAAGACATTCTTGGCTGAATCTACATTTGGTGCACCTATTGACCAACTTGCAGCTTATCTTACAAAACCTGCTCAAGCTCGTAGTAAAGAACTCCCAAAGATGGGTATCCCTCTCGATAGTATCCAAGGAAAGGACATGACAGAATTTCAACAATGGGTGAATGCAGCCCGTCAAGTAAATCCTAAAGTTAGAATTGCTTTGAAATCTGACGCAAACACTCCTTATGGTACAGTTAAGAAAGTGATGAGTGAACTCCAAGATATGGACGAAAGTCATTACTACATGATTACACAGTTGGACGCTAAAAAGGCTGTACAAGCAGCTGGTAAGGAGGAATAAGTATGGATATGATGAAAACAGGAAAAGGCGGCGGAAAACAAAAAAAGATAACCGTTCGTGTAGACTTTACGCCTATGGTAGACATGCTTATGTTGCTTATCACATTCTTCATGCTTTGTACATCTCTTAGCAAGCCTTCAACTATGGAGCTGACCATGCCAAGTAATGACAAAAACACTGATCAAGTGAAGAAGAATGAGGCTAAAGAATCTCACTCTATCACGATTTTCATTGGTGAAGATGATAAGATGTTCTACGGAGAAGGTAAACCTGAGCTTGGCAATCCCGCTTGGTTGAAGCCAGCTGATTGGACTACTGGTAAAACAGGTATTCGTTACATTCTTCAACACAAAGAAGTTGATAATGGCGCAAGTGTTCCTTATAACGACTTGAAGATTGCTGTTCAAGAACTTCAAAAGAAGAAGAATGCTAACCCAGATGCTTATCCAGATAGTATCTATCAGGCTGAACTTGCTAACATCAAGATGGGTAACGTGAATGGCAAGAAGGTTTCTACTCTGACAGTTATCATTAAGCCAACTGATAAGGCTTCTTATCGTCACCTTGTGGATATTCTCGATGAAATGCAGATTTCATATATTGCAACTTATGTCATTGATAAGTTGACCCCTGAAGAAAAAGAAGCACTTTTGAAGAAGGGTATCAACGCTTAATTCATTGATGTATAACAATTAAAGAAAAAGAACATGTCAAAAATAGATTTATACGATCCTAAATGGGTCGACATGGTGTTCGCTGACAAGAACAAGGCATACGGAGCCTACGAACTTCGTAAGTCTGTTTCTCAGCGTAATGTCAAGTCTTTAGCTATTCTGCTTGTTGCTGCATTCCTCGGTGGTGGTTACTTGGCTTACCAAGTAAAAAAACACAATGATGACCTTGCAGCGCAAGAAGCATACGCAGCTAAAATGGAATTAGCAGCTCTTGAACAAGCTAAGAAGGAACAAGCTGAACGTAAGAAGAATCAACCAAAACCAGAGCCAAAGAAGATTGAGCCTGAAAAGGTTGTGCCTGAAACACGTGCAACTGTGAAGTTTACTGCCCCTGTCATCAAAGATGATAAGGACGTAAAAGAGGAAATGCCTCCAATGGTCAAGATGAACAAGGAGACTAAAGCGGTAGGTGTTGAAAACAAAGAAGGTGTAGACGATCGTGCAGCGGTTGCTAATCGTACAACAGTAGTTACACCAGAAGCGATTCCTGAGATAAAGAAACCTGTAGAAGCTCCTAAGGTAGAAGCTCCAAAGGAAGATATCGAAAAGAAAATCTTTACTTTCGCTGAACAACAACCTGCTTTCAAGGGTAATGTAACCGCTTGGTTATCTTCACACATCGTTTATCCTCAAGTAGCTCAAGATAATAATATTCAAGGTAAAGTAATTGTTAAGTTCGTTGTAGGTCGTGATGGTTCTGTTAGCCAAGCAACTGTTGCTCGTGGTGTAGACCCAGCTCTTGACCGTGAAGCTCTTCGCGTTGTGAACAGTATGCCTAATTGGACTCCTGGTATGATGAATGGTACTCCAGTTAATGTATGGTTCCAACTCCCAATTACTTTCAAGTTGAACTAATTTGAAATTTATGAAAAGAACTAAATTCTGCATTTTTGTAGGATTGATACTATCCTTAAACTTTCTTTCCTCTTGTGGGGAAAGAAAGGCTAAGGACGGTAGAACAGATACACCGACGTCAGGGACGATTAAGTTCGCCTCTGACGAAAGTTTTAGCAACTTCATTGAAGAAGAGTTGCAAGTATATCAATATCGTTATCCTCAAACTCATCTTCTGCCAATTTATACTGATGATAACACAGGCATGAAGTTGTTGTTAGACCAAAAGGTCAATTTATTCTTTACCTCGCATGGATTGCTCAAAGGTGAAGATGCTATTTTACGCGGTAAAGGTCCAATTCCATCGGTTTTCCCTGTGGGTTATGACGGAATTGCTTTTATCATTAATAAAGATAACAAGGATTCTTGTATCACAGTAAACGATGTAAAACGCCTTCTTAAAGGTGAAGTTACAAAATGGAATCAACTTTATCCAACGTCAAATCAGGGCGATATAAAGATTGTATTCGACAATAAAGCATCGGCAACATTACATTTTGTTGTTGATTCTATCTTAGAAGGAAAAAATATTAAGAGTCAAAACATTGTTGCAGCAACGAATAGTAAGGCTGTAATTGAATATGTGAAGAAGACTTCTAACGCAATAGGTGTAATTGGTTCTAATTGGTTGAACGACCGTAGCGACCCTACCAACACCACTTTTAGAAATGATATTCGTGTAATGGCGGTATCAAAAACAAGCAAAGCGACTGATTCAAATAGTTGGCAACCTTATCAAGCTTATTTTCTTGATGGTCGTTACCCATTTGTACGGACGATTTATGCCATTGTAGCCGACCCACATAAGGCTTTGCCTTGGGCTTTTGCTAATTTTATCTCAGGTCCAATAGGTCAAAAAATCATACTAAAAACAGGATTGTTGCCTTATCGTGGCGAAATAAACATTCGAGAAGTAAAAGTAAATAGAAAATAATTGATTAAACTAAAAGGGATATTGTTACGTCAAAGTTCCATTAAGTTTAACTAAATGATACAGAGATTATGAAGACGAAAAAATATTTATTAGCTGGAGCGTTGGTACTAAGTTTATCAACTCCTGCAATGGCTCAAGAAGGTGGCTATAAGGCTGCTCTCAACCCAATTATTAGTGCAATAGAAGCTGCACCAAATGATGCTAAAGCTGGTAAAGACCTTATTAAGGCTTACATGAAAAGTTTCAAAAAGGATGAAGAAGCTCTTGCGGCACTTGGTAATGTGTATTTGGCTCAACGTAATTTCACCGAAGCTAAAAAGGTTGCAAATACCATTATTTCAAACAAAAAACTGAATGGTAGCAAAGGTTATCTTCTTCTTGGTGATATTGATGCGTTACAAGATAGTGTTGGTAACGCTGGTGCTGCTGCAGCATCTTATGAAACAGCAATTAGTTTAGACCCACATAACATTCCTGCTTACGAAAGATATGCAAAGATTTATCGTCATGTAAGCCCTGAAACTTCTGTAAAGAAACTTGAAGAATTGCGCAAAGTAGAACCAAATTACCCTGTTGAAGCTACTGCTGCTGAAATTATGATGGGTGATGGTAAGTATGAAGAGGCACTTCAATGGTTTGATAAAGCTAATTGCGCTAATCTTTCTGAAGATAACTTCTACAAATATGGTTACACAGCCTTTATTCTTCGCAAATACGACAAGGCACTTGAAGTAGTGCGAAAAGGTTTGGAAGCTAACCCAAGTAGTGAATATATTGCACGCGTTGGTATGTTGGCAGCGGTTGAAAAGGGTGCTTATCCAGAAGCAATCGAATTTGCCAATAAGATGTTTGCAGGTTCAGGTAAGAAAGTAGCTAACGACTATGCCGTTTATGGTAAGGCTTTGGTTGGCAATAAGCAATATGCTGAAGCTTTAGAAAATTTGAATAAGGCTTTGGAAATGGATAGCCAAAATCTTGAACCAATGAAGGCTCTTGCTGATGTTTATGCTGCACAAGGGGACGATGCAAAGGCTTTGCAAACTCAAATGGATTACCTTGCAAAGAATCCGAAGGCTAAAACAACCGATTGGTCAAAGCTCGCTCAAACTTGGATTTCAAAGGCTGAAACACTTGAAGATAAAGCACAAAAAGACGCATGCTTAGATAAGGCTATCTTGATTTATGATCGTATGGTAGAAAAATTCCCTTCAATATCTGACTGGATTTGGTCTAACCAAGCTAATGCTGCCCAAATGAAGAATGACGCTGATAAGGTAGCTGAAATTTATAAGAAGATTGTTGCTTTTGAAGAAGCTAAACCTTCATTAGACGCAGATTCTAAGGCTTATTTGGAACAAGTTTATTATGGTTTGGGTTATTATTACTCAAAGACTAATAAGCCTGATGAAGCTAAGGCATATTTCCAAAAAGTATTGTCAGTAAATCCTAATAACGAAAATGCTAAAAAGGCATTAGGCATGTAATGCACACAAATATTGTATAAAAAATAAAGAAAAAGAGCGATGACAATTATTGTTATCGCTCTTTTCTTTTATGCTTTTATTTTCAAAACAGGCTATTTTGAATGTCAAAACCTATTGTTTTTCACTCCAAAACAATAGGTTTTTAAAAAAAAAGAATTTGAATACCCCTAATTAGACGAAAAGAACTCGGCTAAACACCGAGTTCATTATAGGTGGTTCTAAAAATTACCATCGTTAATAGGTTACGTTTTGCTTTCTTTTGTCTTTTTATTGATACCAATCGTCAGTTCATTTGGTGGATAGTCTACCATGCTCCCTCGTTCACTGCTTATTTGTGTTCAATAAAAAAACTCAAAATAGGCAAACTATTTTTTAGACCCCATCTATAGAGAATTAAATAATTAAAACGCTTTGAAGTGTCAAACTTTTGGAGACACTTCAAAGTGTCTTATTTATGGCTCATCCGACATTTCGAGTGATACGTTGCAAATAAGTCAATAGAAAAGAAGAAAACTACCGTTTTTATGTATATTTGAGTTGCAGCAAAACAAAATGTACAAGATGAACAGTAGTTTTCTATATCATGCTTGGTGGATTTATAACCTTGAATGTAGTAGAGAGGAATACAAAGGTAATACAATTTTCCTGTACACCCACTCTAAAAAGCCACAAACCAAATGTCCCAAGTGCGGCAATTGCAGGTCAGCTAATAAAGACCAAATATTTGAAGCTGACAATTAAAATTTAGGTTAGTTATCCTTGATACAATCAAAAAAAGGTTCTAAAACCACATTTTTGTAGTTTTAGAACCTTTTTTCTGTACCTATTATATAAATAAGGTAGTTTTTTTTAGAAAGGCAGGTCGTCCGCATTTTCCTCTGTTGCTGTTGGAGGGAACGGAGCGGTTGCGCCTGTGGTTGGTGCTGCTGGTTGTGGAGTCGCTGTTGGTATAGGTGCGCCAGCTTGTGCTGCAGCTGCATCAATCTTTTGAATGTTCCATGCGCGAATGTTGTTGAACCAACGACCTTGATATTCGTGCGCGTCAATGTCGAAACTTACGATGATTTCTTCGCCAGATTGAATATTAAATTGTGCTATTCTGTCTGCTCCAAAAATGTCGAATACCATTTTCTTAGGATATTGGTCGTGTGTTTCGATAACATATTGTTGCGACTTCCATGGTCCACGTGCCGATTCTCCCTCACGAGCAGGCAATACTGCGATAACTCTTCCTTGTAAATCCATCTTTTGCTTTATTTTTTTATTTATTAGTTCTTTATTTTGTTTTGCGAAATTACTAAAATAGTTCTAAAAATAAAAACTTTTATCCTTAATTTTTGTTTTTCACGTTGCTTTTTCGTATTTTTGTACGGCAAAGAGGATTTTTCTTCTTAGGCGAATGCCTTTGTTGGGAAGTCCTTCATCAAAAAAGAGTTATAACTAAAACAATAGGATACTAATGAGATTTACTATTTCAAGCACTGCCTTGAGCAGTAGATTGCTGTCGCTTTCACGAGTTATTAACAGCAAGAGTTCTTTGCCAATTTTAAATTGCTTCGTCTTCGATGCTTCTAATAATCAGCTTGCCATTACTGCTTCTGATAGTGAAGTTGTCGTTCGTATGTCGTTGAATTTGGAAACATTGGATGGCAACGGAAGTTTTGCTGTGAACAATCAGAACATACTTGATGCTGTGAAAGAATTGCCAGAGCAACCGCTTACAGTTGATGTAAATATGGACGAACACATGATTTACATTAGCTATCAAAATGGTTCATATAATTTCCCAATCGTAAATTCAGATGAGTTTCCTATTCCTCAATCATTGTCTGACGATGCCACTAGCATTTTGATTAGTTCGGATATATTGGTTGATAACATTACACGCTCTTTGTTTGCAACTGCTCAAGACGAATTACACCCTGTGATGAATGGTATTTACTTTGACCTTACTGCTGAAAGTCTTGCCGTTGTTGCAACCGATGGTCATAAGTTGGTACGCAACCGCATTTTTGCTCTCAGTAGCAACGTTCCTGCATCGTTCATTTTACCAAAGAAACCAGCAGCTTTGTTGAAGAGTTTTGTTGCTAAAGGTGGTGGCGATGTTGTTGTTCGTTTCGATTCACGTTCGGCAGAGTTTACTTTTGCTGATGGTAATTTGATTTGTCGCCTCATTGATGGTAAATATCCAAAATACAATAGCGTAATTCCAGAGAACAATCCTTATCAAATTACGATTGACCGCAAGTCGCTCATCGGTGCTATTCGCCGTGTGCTGCCTTTCGCAAGCGATTCTTCTCAACTCATTCGCTTCCATATTGCTAACGGACAATTAGACCTCAATGCCGAAGATATTGATTTCTCAACAAGCGCAAAGGAAAGTATGACTTGTTCTTATGAAGGCAATCCTATGAGCATAGGCTTTAAAGGCAGTAGCATGTTGGAAATCCTTGGCAATTTGCAAAGCGAGGAAGTTAATATACAACTCGCCGACCCTTCACGCGCAGGCTTGGTTGTTCCTGTTGAACAACCTGAAGGCGAAAACGTGTTGATGTTGGTGATGCCAGTATTGCTCAACGATTAATCAAAACAAAATATAACGTATGGGCGGGTTTTTTGAAATCCGCCCATATCCATAAATATAAACCCACAGCATGTTATTAAATCTTACGAAGCCCCTCATTGTTTTCGACTTAGAAACAACGGGACTCGACCTTGTAAAAGACCGCATTATCCAAATTTCATATATAAAGGTTTCGCCTAATGGTGATGAAGAACGCGAAAATCTTTATATCAACCCTGAGAAAGAAATACCGAAAGAGGTGGTAGAACTTACAGGAATTTCAGATGCTGATGTGGCTTCTGCACCTACTTTTAAGCAAAAAGCAAAAGAATTAGCCGATAAATTCATAGGCTGCGACTTTGCTGGCTTCAATTCAAACCGATTTGATGTACCTATGTTGGCAGAAGAATTTTTGCGTGCAGGCGTAGATTTCGATTTTTCAAAATGTCGTTTGATTGATGCGCAAAACATTTTCCACAAAATGGAACGCCGCAATCTTGCTGCTGCCTACGAGTTTTACTGTGGCAGAAAAATGGAAGAAGATTTCACAGCCCATAAGGCTGACGAAGATACCGAAGCCACATGGCGTGTGCTGCAAGGACAAATAGAGATGTATTCTGCTGAGAAACAAGACGAACCAGAGCGCATTTTGAAAAACGATATGGACGAATTGGCCAACTTCTCAAGCATGAACGACAATGTCGATTTTGCTGGTCGTATCGTGTGGAAAGACCTTACCGACAAGGACGGCAACACACTGCTTGATGATAATGGCAAACCACGTCGCCACGAAGTGTTCAATTTTGGTAAATATCGTGGCTGGGACGTAGCTGAAGTGTTGCGAAAAGACCCTGGATTTTATAGCTGGATATTGGCAAACGATTTCACTTACAATACAAAACAAATTTTGACTCGTATTCGTTTGCGCGAATTTAACAACCGATAAGTTATGCTTACAGGAAAGAAAATTGTACTTGGTATTACGGGTTCAATAGCAGCTTATAAAAGTTGCCTTATCATTCGTCAACTCATTAAGCATGGTGCTGAAGTACAAGTGGTTATAACCTCATCAGGAAAAGAGTTTATCACTCCTATAACACTGTCAGCTTTGACGCATAAACCCGTTATAAGCGATTTCTTTTCACAGCGCGACGGTACATGGAACTCGCATGTTGATTTAGGATTATGGGCTGATGCTATGCTCATAGCCCCCTGTACGGCAGCTTCGTTGGGCAAGATGTGTCATGGCATAGCCGATAATATGCTCATTACAACTTATCTTTCCATGAAGGCGCCCGTGTTCATTGCTCCTGCAATGGATTTGGATATGTACAAGCACCCTTCAACACAAGAGAACTTAAAGACACTTGTTGAACGTGGAAATCATATCATTGAACCAGCAAGTGGCTATCTTGCAAGTGGTTTGGAAGGTAAAGGGCGAATGGAAGACCCCGATAATATTGTTGAGGCACTTGAACATTTTTTTAACAATGGAGTAGGGGAATATCAAGATTTGGCAGGTAAAAAAATATTAATTACCGCAGGTCCAACATACGAAAAAATAGACCCTGTACGTTTTATAGGTAATTATTCGTCTGGTAAAATGGGCTTCGCTTTAGCCGAAGAGTGTCGTCGTCGTGGTGCAAAAGTTACGCTCGTGGCTGGACCTGTAAGCCTAAAATGTGCCGAAGATATACACAGAATTGATGTTGAAAGTTGCCAACAAATGTATGATACTTGCATGGAGAATTTCGCTTCTTCTGATGTTGCAATACTTTGTGCTGCTGTTGCCGACTTTAAACCATTGGCTTATGCTGATAAAAAAATAAAACGCGAAAAAGATAATCTGCACATTGATTTGCAACCAACACAAGATATTGCTGCTTCATTGGGAAAATTGAAAACCAACCAGCAGCGCATAGTGGCATTTGCGCTCGAAACAAACGATGAAGAAACAAATGCTTCGGCAAAGTTGGTGAAGAAGAATGCTGATTTCATTGTGTTAAACTCAACGCGAATACCTGGTACAACGTTTCAAGCAGACGAAAACCAAATCACCATTATTTCAAAGGAAGGAAAGAAGGAATATGAAAAGAAAAGTAAAAGTTTGGTCGCTTGCGATATTATTGATAAGTTGGTTTCTATCCTTTAGCAACAATGCTTTTGCTCAAGAATTGCAAGCAAAGGTAAATGTGAATCATAACCAAATACAGGGTACTGATAACGCTGTGTTTGAGAATTTGCAACAAACGCTTGAACGTTTTATCAACGAACGACAATGGACTCATTTGAAGTTTCAAAAGAATGAACGCATTGTTTGTAATTTCAATATTACCGTAACACAGTATGACCAAAGCAGTAACACTTTTACTTGTACTGCGCTTATTCAAGCCAATCGTCCTGTTTTCAATGCGGCTTATTCGTCTACTTTGTTCAATATTCAAGATGCCGATTTTAATTTTGTTTTTGCTCAGTTCGACCAAATTGAGTTTAACGAGGAAAATATTGACAACCAACTTACTGCACTTTTGGGTTATTATGCTTACCTTATCATTGGGCTTGACTTAGATTCGTTTGCACCTATGGGCGGAGAAGACGTTTTACAGCGTTGCATGAATCTTACAAATAATGCACAAAACCTTAGTTTTACAGGGTGGAAAGCATTTGAAAATTCAAAAAATCGCTTTGCTATCATCAATGATTATCTTGACGGAGCAATGAAACCATTCCGCCAATTGCAATACGATTACTATCGTTTGGGCTTGGACGAAATGGCAAATAGCGTGGAACGCGGTAGGACAAATATTACTACTGCCTTGGAAAATAATTTGAAAAAAGCCCATGAAGACAAGCCTATGAGTTTGTTGCCACAGATTTGGACTGACTATAAAAAGGACGAATTGGCGAATATTTATAGTAAGAAGGGTACGCAAAAGGAGAAAGAATCTGTATATGATATTCTTTTCAACATCAATGCGAGCCAAAATGCAACATGGGATAAGATAAAACAATAAAGGGATATGCTCAAGCATCTTTATATTAAGAATTTTACACTCATCGATGAGTTAGACATTGATTTCTTTAATGGCTTTTCGGTAATCAGTGGTGAAACTGGGGCTGGTAAAAGTATCATTCTTGGTGCAATTAGTTTATTGTTGGGCAATCGTGCTGATAGTAAACAAATTAAACAAGGGGAGAAAAAATGTATCATTGAAGCTGTTTTTACGCTTGCGAAAGGTGTCTATGATGATTTTTTTAAGGCGAATGGCATTGATTTGGATATTGATGAAACCATTTTGCGCCGTGAAATTAACGATAGTGGAAAGTCGCGAGCATTTATAAATGATACGCCTGTGTCGCTTACTTTGATGAGAGAATTGGGCGACCAGTTGGTAGATATTCATTCGCAACACCAAAATTTATTGTTGCAAAAAGAAGATTTTCAGCTTAATATTGTTGATATTATTGCCCGAAATGAACAAGAATTGCAGCATTATAAGGAGGCTTACACTGACTATAAAAATACCGAAAAACGCTTAGCACAATTAAAAAAGCAGTTAGAAGAAAGTGCAGAAAACGAAGAATTTATGCGCTTTCAATACGAAGAAATAGCCAATGCTAACTTGGAAAAGGAAGAGCAGGAAGAGTTGGAACAAGAGTATAAAACACTTTCACACGCCGAAGATATAAAAGTTTCGTTATACGATGCTGATAACGAACTGAATGAAGACGAAATGGGAGTGGTGAAAAAGCTAAAGAAAACTGCCGACTTTTTGTCTTCAATCACTGCGGTTTATCCTAAGGCTGAGGAAATTAGTCAGCGTTTAGATGCGGTCTATATTGAGGTGAAAGACATTGCTGAAGAAGTGGGAATGGCAACAAGCGATGTGGATTTCGATCCTAAACGATTGGATTTTATTAATGAGAAGTTGGATAAAATCTATCATCTGGAAAAGAAATTCCATGTAGAATCAATTGCCGATTTGTTGGATATTGCTAATGATTTAAAGACAAAATTGAGTGCAATCGACAATAGCGATGAAGCTTTAAACGAAGTTGAGGCGGAAGTAAAAGCCAAGGAAAAAAGATGTAAAGAGTTGGCAATTGCTTTGACAAACTGTAGACAAAAAGCTGCGAAAATCATCGAGCAGGATATGAAAGAAAAGCTTGTACCAATGGGAATTCCTAATATTCAATTCCAAATAGCCATGGACAGCAAACCATTAGCAAGTGATGGTGCCGATAAAGTGGAAGTTTTGTTCTCAGCGAATAAGAATAGTCCGTTGCAACCCATAGCACAAGTGGCGTCAGGCGGTGAAATTGCACGAGTTATGTTGGCTTTAAAGGCAATGATAAGTGGTGCAGTGAAATTGCCAACTATCATTTTTGACGAAATAGATACGGGTGTGAGTGGCAAAGTAGCACAACAAATGGCATTCGTTATGCAAGAAATGGGCAATAAAAACAAGCAAGTCATTTCCATTACACACCTTCCGCAAATTGCTGCGTTGGGTTCTACGCATTACAAGGTAGAAAAACGCGATACAGAAAAGGGTACTACGAGTAGACTAAGACAACTCTCTGAAGAAGAGCGAGTAACCGAAATAGCACAAATGCTTTCGGGAACTGATATTTCTGAGGCAGCATTGATGAATGCACGCGAACTTTTAAAAATAAATTGATTATAACTTAAATAGAATATGAAATTACGAAAGATATTTTCTTTGCTTTTTGTCATGTGTTTTTGCGGCACATTGTTTGTAAATGCACAATCGTCGGCTGTGAAAAAGGTAGCCGATGCCACATTTACGCTTACAACTTTCGATAAAGAAGGTTCGATAATGTCTACGACCAATGGTGTTTTTGTTTCTTCCGATGGTGTCTGTGTAAGTACTTGGAAACCATTTATAGGAGCTGAAAAGGCTGTGATTATTGATAACAAAGGACAAAGATATGATGTTGAAATGTTGTTAGGCGCAAATGAAATTTACGACATTGTAAAGTTCAAAGTCAATGCAAAAACAATTGCAGCAAAGCTATCGTCAAGTGTTTCTGATAATTCTGAAGCGTGGATAGTTCAGCCTTCTAAAGTGGGAATGCCAGAAAAAGCGGTAGTTTCGAAAGTAGAAACTTTTATGAATAAGTATAATTATGCTGTACTTAACACTTCCGCACCAGAGAAAATGAATGGTGCTCCTGTGGTAAATGCACAAGGACAAGTCATCGGTATTTATAATAATTCGGGCGAATTGCGCAGCTCTACCGATGCAGCTATGCCGTAGATTTTAAGCTTGTAGGACTTTCTCAAAATGATTTGACCATGCAGCAATGTGGTATTTGTGTTGGATTGCCTGATAATTCAGATGAGGCTGTCATTGCTTTGATGTTGTCTTCACGAGCAAAAGAGACGATAAAGCAACAACTTCTAAATGAGTTTATCAAGAAATTCCCAACGCTTAACAATGGATATTCTATGCTTGCAACCGATTTGATAGTGAAAGGTGATATTGCAAATGCCGATAAAATTTTGACAGAAGCAATCTCAAAAGCTACTGCCAAAGACGAAGCCCACTATAATTATAGTCGCCTGATTTATAAAGGAATAACACTTCCTTCATTAAAAGACAAGGTGAGTGCGCAAGGGTGGACGTTAGATAAAGCTATGAATGAGGTTGAAAAGGCTATAAAAGAAAAGGAATTGAATGTTTATAAGCATCTTAAAGCGCAAATTTTATATGCAAAAGGTGATTACAAACAAGCCAAAGACGGTTTTGAAAGTCTAACAAAAACTGATATAAAGAATCCAGAACTTTATTTGGAATTAGCACAATGTGCTGAACAAATGAAAGGAAATGATGATGAAATATTGGGGTATTTGAACAAGAGCATTGAACTTTGCGATACGCCTTATGTGCAAAATGCAGCACCTTATTTCTTTGCTCGTGCGCAGCAATACGACAAAATGGGGCAATATCGTGCAGCAATGAAAGACCTTTATGTTTATGAATTTCTGAACAGAGGGCGTCTTGATGCTTCGTTTTATTATATGCGTGAGCAAATAGAAGTAAAAGGAAAATTATGGCAACAAGCGATGCAAGATATTTTAATTGCCACACAGCTTGCCCCAGAAGAACCTATGTATTTTGCAGAAACAGGCAATTTATTCTTGCGATTAGGCAAATATGACGACGCTATTTTGGCTGCCCAAACTGCAGTAAAGCTAAATTCCGAATATTCTGAGGCTTATTTGATACTTGGAATTGCACAATGTAAAAGCAATAAAAAAGACGAAGGAAAGGCAAATATAGAGAAAGCAAAAGCATTAGGTAATCCCCAAGCTGATAACTTCTTGAAGGGATTACAATAAAATAAATACGCAATTATTTGGTAAAAACGAATAAAAGCAGTAATTTTGCACCCGAATTTAGGGGTTCCGTAGCTCAGTTGGATTAGAGCAACAGCCTTCTAAGCTGTGGGTCTTGGGTTCGAACCCCAACGGAATCACCACGCTATGAAAAGAGGATGTCAGCAATGATTTCCTCTTTTTTCATTTATCAATGCGGAATAGTAGGATTGGAAAGAATGGGTCGGAACTGAATGGAAGATTATAATTGCATTAAGCGCAACGGGTATTGAGCATTTTTAGCCTACTAAATGTCCATGACGCCTGAAGATATAAGAAGAGGAACTTTTCGGAGTTCCTCTTTTTTTTTGTTCAAATAGCCTTGCATTTGTTCATATTCGGTTATAATTCTGTTTTTATCTTAGCTTTTTTCTTTACCTTTGCAAACGATGTGCAAATCAGTGCATTATTTTATAGTTCATCTAAGCGTATGTCAAATCAAAATTCTAACAAGAAAATATCTCCTTGGGCGTGGGTTTCTACGCTTTATTTTGCCGAAGGTTTACCTTATGCAGCCGTTACTTTAGTTTCATTGGTATTTTATCAGCAAATGGGATTGACCGATGCTGAAATCACTTTTTACACCTCTTGGTTCTATCTTCCATGGGTTATCAAACCATTATGGAGTCCGTTTTTAGATTT
>NZ_BAIS01000045.1 GCF_000613345.1 Prevotella disiens JCM 6334 = ATCC 29426
AAAAGGAGATAAGGTAGCAGACAATCCCGATGCTTTTATAACAGACTACATCTACAAGAAAGAGGATGGCAAACTTCTCTCCATTGGTACGATAAGAAATCATAGAATTTGCTTAGAGCGACTAAAGCAATTTTGTAAGGATAAAGGATATAACCTGTCTTGGAGACTATTCAATGAAGAATTTGAGGATGAGTTTAGATGTTGGGCAAATGCTAAAAAATCATCGTACAGCCTCAGCACCGTTGATTGTACCCTCAGCACATTCAAAGTATGGCTTAGGAAAGCAGAAGAGAAGGGTAAACTCGTCTCACTGTCATACCATCATTGGCACACCAAGCATAATGTAAAAAATGAAAAGACATCCATCGTATTAAGCGAAGAAGAGATTGAGCGCATTTATCAGCTTGACTTCAATTCAGATACCATCAAAGGAAAGGTGGCTCACAACTTAAACCTCCAAAGGATGGATGAATGTAGAGACCTTTTTATTATAGCTTGCCATACAGCCTTAAGATTTTCTGATTGGGATGAAAATCTCAGAAATGCAGAGATTATAACAGAGAAATGCATCAAGGTATATAATAGCAAAACGAAGAAATATGTAAAATGCCCTATGAATGACACCGTTAGAAAATTAGTAAATAAATATGGCAACTTTGCTTCATTGCCCAAAGCACCATGTAAGAGTACAGCGTTGACTTATATAAGGTTAGCTGCAAAGTTAGCAAATATCGCTGATGATGTTACTTACCATACGGATACAGGCGAAACTAAACAAGATAAAAAGTACAACCTAATAGGTACGCATACAGCAAGAAGAAGTTTCGTAACCAACCTAAAAAAGAAAGGCATTGCATCGGAAGACATTGCAGTGGCAACAGGGCATACCACCTTGTCTATCTTAGAAGGTTATGACAAGCAAACAGACATCGAGAGAATTTCACGCCTAATAGCATAAAGGCAAAAGCCTCACTGTAACCCACAGTGGGGCTTTTGCCTTGTTATACCTATCTGAACGCACGAGCCACGATGTCAGCGTGCTGCTTCTTATCTACTTTGATGTACTTCAAGAAATTCTCTTCCGAGGTATGTCCCGAAATCGCCATCACAGAGATGGTGGGTACACCTTTGAGGTACATATTAGTGCAGAAGGAGCGTCTTGCCGTATGGTTGCAGATGAACTCGTATTTAGCTCCACGGCTTATAACGCTCTTTCCCCCTCTCACCCTGCACAGCGAAGTCGCTTCGTCTATATGGGCTATTCGCCCACATTCCCTAATGTGCTTCAAACAAGCTGTTTTATCTCCACTTCGAGGAAGATTGCCATCGTACTTTTTGATGATGGCTTTCACCATCGGATGCAAAGGGATAATCACTTCTTTGTTGGTCTTGTGCGTGTGTACGGTCATGTAATCATCCGTAAACTCAGCCACAGCCATGATATTATGCCAATCGTGAAAGCGTAAGCCCGTCCAACAAGCGAGTACAAAGAGGTCTCTTGATTGTTCGTACTTTCCACCTTTTGATATTTGATAGCCCAACTCCTTTTGAACTTCATCACTCTTAAAGTCTATATCGTAAAGCCTCTGTATCTCTTCTTCCGTCAAATAGATGTTCTCCACATTATAGACCTTTGTAGGGTACTTATGGAAAGCTCTGTCCATTACCAAATTGTCGGTCTCTGCCTCTGTGAGCCATACTTTCATCACGGAGTATTGGCAAGCTATAGTATTGGCTGAATAACTTTGAGAGCAAAGCCATTCGGTGAATTTCGTTTCAAACTTACGGTCAAAGAGTTTCCAAGTGAGCTTGATGCGTTTCTCCTTGCAGAATTGTTGCAATCGCCTCAAGGAATTTCTATGGTTGTAAATCGTTCCTTTTGATAGTTGCCTTTTGGTATCTTTGTTGAGCATCGAACATTTGGCTTGTATGTAATTGCCGATATAATCCTCAACATCTAATTGTCTCTTCTCGTCTTTGCCATCAATCTTGGCATAAATGAATGTCTTAAAGTTTTCGGCAGAATGTTCCAATGCCTCATCGTGCAAAGTGTTCTTCGTAACCGCATCCGCATAGTCTTGACAAAAGCCCAGTATCTCCTTGAGCCTCTTATTGATTGCTTTGCACTCTTTCAGATTGACTTGTCCGAGCGATGCATCTTCCAATGCCATACCACCATTGCCCCTACTGCTATTTTTAAGCCACAGACGAGGCTCTATAAGCAGATGGGTGTAAACCCTTACTCGTGTGCCGTAAATGGTAGTGCCGAGCCATATTTGACTTTTCGACACACCCAAACGGGATAAGTCCTTGAGCGTGTAGCTCACATTCATTGCCAACTTGTCTTTAATCTCTATCTTCATACTTTTGCTTCTGATGCGTTCCTTAAATGCCCAGCGATTACTGGTGTCAAGAAGTGGTGTCTAAGTCCAATAGAAACAGAGATGATAGCAGGTTGGTGTTCAAAATAGGTGTCCAATCAGTAAGCGAGCTTAACTAACTGATTATAAGCAAAAAGCCTCAACTCTTATTACGAAGTTGAGGCTTTCTTATGGCTTGTAAATGCCGTATTTAGGCACTTTCTACTATTCCCACTCGATTGTTGCAGGTGGTTTTGAAGAAATGTCGTAGCAAACTCGGTTTACTCCTTTTACTTTATTGATAATTTCGTTTGAAACCTTTGCCATAAAGTCGTAAGGAAGTTGCGCCCAATCGGCTGACATTGCATCGGTACTGGTTACAGCACGCAATGCTACTGGGTGTTCATAGGTGCGTTCATCGCCCATAACGCCCACACTGCGGATTGTAGACAAGAGAATGGTGCCTGCTTGCCATACTTTATCGTACAATGCTTCGCCATCTTCGCAAACATAGTTTTGCATATTTTCAATGTAAATATCGTCAGCATCTTGGAGAATACGTACTTTCTCACGAGTAATATCACCCAAAATACGCACAGCTAAACCTGGTCCTGGGAATGGGTGGCGCTTGATTAAACGTTCAGGCATACCCAATTCGTAACCCACACGGCGCACTTCGTCTTTAAACAACCATTGCAATGGTTCGCAAAGTTTCAAGTTCATCTCTTTAGGCAGACCACCTACGTTGTGGTGGCTCTTTATAACCATACCCGTAATGCTCAAACTTTCAATGCGGTCGGGATAGATTGTGCCTTGTGCTAACCATTTTGCATCGGTTATTTTCTTAGCTTCGGCATTAAAAACTTCAACAAAGTCGCGACCAATAATTTTGCGTTTTTGCTCTGGTTCGGTAACTCCAGCAAGGTCGGCAAAGAACTTTTCTGACGCATCAACACCGATTACATTCAATCCCAAACCCTCGTAAGCCTCCATTACCTTTGCAAACTCGTTCTTACGGAGCATACCATGGTCTACAAAAATACAGGTAAGATTCTTTCCAATGGCACGATTTAACAAGGTAGCACATACGGAAGAATCGACACCACCAGAAAGTCCGAGTATCACACGGTCGTTTCCTAACTGCTCTTTCAGTTCCTTTACGGTTGTTTCAACGTATGAAGCAGGACTCCATTCTTGCTTGCTACCGCAAATATCTACCACAAAATTCTTTAAAAGAGTTGTACCTTGTAAGCTGTGGAACACCTCTGGGTGGAACTGAACTGCCCACAAAGGCTGTGTTGTAGAAGCGTAAGCAGCAAACTTTACATCGCTTGTTGAAGCAATGGTTTTGCAATCTGAAGGAATTGAAGTAATGGTATCGCCATGACTCATCCACACTTGTGAGTGCGCATCGAAGCCACGGAACAATGGATTTTCGGTATCAACGGTTGCTAAATTGGCACGTCCGTACTCGCGTGTACCCGTTTGTTCCACCTTACCGCCATTCTTATGCGAAATATATTGCGCACCATAGCAAATGCCAAGTACTGGTATTTTGCCCACAAATTGGCTTAAATCCACTTGGAAAGCCTTTGGGTCATGAACCGAATAAGGCGAACCAGAAAGAATAACACCAATCACTGACGGGTCGTCCTTTGGGAATTTATTGTATGGAAGTATCTCACAGAACGTATCTAATTCGCGCAAACGGCGACCAATTAGTTGCGTTGTCTGTGAACCAAAATCCAAAATAATGATTTTTTGCATATTCTGTATATTGTTATTTTCTATTCTTTTGTCTTTATTGCTGCTTAATAACCCAATTTTTGAGCAAATTTATCAGCTTCTGCGAGGGTATCTAACTTGCCAACGTCCATGAGTTGAAGGTCGGTTTTCACCTTTCCTATAAAACGTAAGTCCTTTGCGTATTTCAAATAGAAGTCCATGATAGGGAACTTTTCGGGGCATTCGTTCATGGTTTCAAACACTTTCCCGCCCACAACGTGTATTCCCGAAAAAGCAAAAAGCATGTAACCATGTTGTTCGTTGGTAGCATTGTCGCCATAAGGTTGCGTAAAAGTCAAGTTTTTTAAGGCTTCATAAGGCGATTTTACCTCACCTGTATCAACATTTGTCCACCCTACTAAACGCATATCCTTATCAAAAACAAGATAACGTTTTGTTTTTCGTGGACTGACTAATAGCACAGCATCAGCTTTTTTCTCTACTCCTGCTTCACAAGCATAAGTGTACAACCCCTGCAAATCTACATTACTCAAAATATCTACGTTGTGAATCAATACAGGTTCGTTGGCATTAAAAAGCGACACTGCCTTTTTTATTCCACCCCCCGTATCTAAAAGCATTGCCGATTCATCAGAAATACGAATGTCTGCACCGAAATCGTTTTCGTGTAAGTATTCAATTATTTGGTTAGCAAAGTGATGTACATTTACAACCACACGTTGGCTACCCGCCGCAACTAATTGCTTGACAACGTGTTCAATAAGCGGTTTGCCCCCAACCCTAACCAATGCTTTCGGTATTCTATCGGTCAGAGGCTTCAGACGTGTGCCAAGTCCAGCAGCAAATATCATTGATTGCATTATCGACTTATTTTAATGCGTGCAAATTTACTAATTATTTTTTAGACAGCAAAGAAATGATACACTATAAAAATGTAACATCAAGAAACCTTATAAATTCTATTTCTTTGCTTCCAACACTTGTTCTATGCCCTGTTCTCGGTGCGTTATATGCACCTCGATGCCGTATTTTTGGTTTAAATGCTCTGCCAAATGTTGTGCGCTATAAACGGAACGATGCTGCCCACCTGTACAACCGAAAGAGAACATGAGGTCGGTAAAACCACGTTGCATGTAGCGTTCCACATGGTGTTCGGCAAGTTGGTAAACAGGGCGAAGGAAATCTACGATTTCGCCGTCGTCTTCTAAGAAGCGTATAACGGCTTCGTTAAGTCCTGTTATTTTCTTGTAAGGCTCGTAACGTCCCGGGTTGTGGGTGCTGCGACAATCGAAAACATAGCCGCCACCATTGCCCGATGTGTCTTCGGGTATGCCTTTTTTGAATGAAAAACTAAACACACGAACCACCAACGGACCTTTTCCGTCATATTTAGAGAAGGTTGCTGGTCCGTCTAAAGGGTTGGCTTTGTACACGTCATTCTCTACTACCTTGTATCCGTCTGTTCTGTTTTTGGCAGCTTCCTCTATGTGTGCGAATTGTGGAAGTTCGGTCAATCGGCGCAACATATCTAACATATACGGATATGGGAATACTTCTTCGCCCAAATCCAATACATCACGGAGGTTTTGAATGGCTGGGGGAATAGATTCTATGAAGTGTTTTTTGCGTTCAAAATAGCCTCTAAAACCGTATGCGCCCAATACTTGCAACAAACGGAAAAGAACAAATAGCGACAGACGATTTACAAAATGGCGTTTCGAAGGTACTTCCGTGAAATTCATTAAGCTATTGTAGTATTCAAAAACCAATTCACGCGCAGTTTAAAAGAATACTTTGCACTTGCTTGCCATAGGAACGAGGCGAGATCATAGTAGTAAGGACCTTTTCGACCGCCTTGAAAATCAATAAATTGTGGGTTTCCGTCCGCATCAAGCATTATGTTTCGTGCTTGAAAATCACGATATAGGAAAGCCTCCATTTTCTCTGATGTGAGGTCTTTGGCAAACATTCTGAAATTAGCCTCCAACTTTAATTCATGAAAATCGAGTTCGGTTGCCTTTAAAAAGCAGTATTTGAAGTAGTTTAAATCAAAGAGAACGCTCTCCTGGTTAAATTCAGGTTGCGGATAGCAATAACTATAATCCAAACCTCGTGCGCCACGAATTTGTAAATTTGGCAATTCTTTTATGGCTTTGCGCAATAATTCTTGTTCGTAAAGGTTGTATCTTCCACCAGCTTGACGACCTCCACGAATGGCATCAAAAAGCGATGTAGTACCTAAATCGGTTTGCAAATAACGTGTCTCATCGTCGGTAACAGCAAGTATTTTAGGCACAGGCAATTGGCGTTGGGTAAAGTGTTGGCATAGATAAACAAAGGCATGGTTCTCGTCCCTACTTGTTCCTACAACTCCAATAACGGTTTTTCCGTCTTCATCGGTCATTCTGTAATAGCTGCGATTGCTCCCCGCTCCTTCCATTTTTTCAACATTTGCAGGTGCTTTTCCCGACCATTTGTTATATAAGTCTATGAGTTTTTCCATGCTTTATTTCTGCTTTTCTGCCTTATTTTGTTTCCTTTTTGTTGTTCTTTTCCTCTTCTTCAAGACTCTTTAAAATATCTTGCGCTTGCTTTTCGCCTTTCTTTTTCATTTCGTATTCACGCAAAAAGCCGTCAATAAAGAGTAAGATAAGCATAATTCCTGCCGCAAGCCACACGTTATGCGTAACGTAATAGAGTCCTCCAATGATAATAAAGAACGCTAAAAATAGTTTCCAATTGATTTTTATCTTCATGCTACAAAGTTAGAAAAAAGATTGCAAACAAATATACCCGATGGGTAAGATTTTCTAAAATAGGCTATTTTGAAGCGCAAAACAATAGGTTTTGGAGGAGAAAATAGGTTGTTTTGACTTTTATGGCATAACTGGAGTTTTACAAGTTACGATGCACAGGATTTAATTAACATTTTTCATTAAAACGGAATTATTGAACCTTTTTTATAAAAATTCCGCTAATTTATACAGAATAGCTTAAAATGAGCATTTTATGAGTCTCTCGCCTCAATAGAGGTAATGGTTTGGCAATAGTTCTAATTTCTGCATTATGCATAAGTTTGCTTGTCAAACAACTCTTTATTTCTCGCTGCAAAGATACAATTAAATTTTGATTTTCCTCTGACTGATATGCTAAATAATAATAAAAGTGTAATAAAAATAATCTGATTTCAAAAATATTCCATTATCTTTGCGCTGAACGCAATAATAAAGATAAACGATGAAAGATATAAATCGCATAAAAGTCGTGTTGGTAGAGAAGAAGCGGACAAGCAAATGGTTGTCCGAGCAATTAGGAAAAGATCCTGCAACAATCTCAAAATGGTGCACCAATACCTCACAACCAGATTTAGTAACATTGACCAAGGTAGCTGCTCTACTGGATGTTGATGTTCGTCAGCTTATCAATAAAACAAAAGGTATAAATACTGATGATTGAAAAATCATTAGTTCAAAAAAGGATTAATAATGAATACAAAAGCAAAACCATTCATCAAATGGGTTGGTGGAAAAGGACAGCTCATAGAACAACTGGAAGCAAAACTCCCAGCTGACTTTGATAATTGGGATAGTGCGACATACATAGAGCCATTCGTTGGCGGTGGTGCTATGTTGTTCTACATGCTGCAACAGCATCCAAATATCAAACGTGCCGTAATCAATGACATCAACAGTGACTTGATTACGTGTTACCGAACTGTTCGGGACAATGTGGAAGAGTTGATTCCTGCATTGCAGGATATTCAAGCCCAATATTACGCTTTGCAAAATATGGACGCAAAACGTGAGATGTTTATGGCTGTACGCCAACGCTACAATGAGAAAAATCTTGACACAATAGAAAATACAGCAAAGTTTTTCTTCCTAAATCGTACTTGCTTCAATGGGTTGTATCGTGTTAACAAGAAAGGTTTGTTCAATGTTCCTTGCGGAAAGTATATGCAGCCACAGATTTGTGATGAAGAAACACTTAGGCTGATAGTGAATTATTGAAGCGAGTGGAAATCTTGGAAGGTGATTTTGAAAATACCTTACTTTGTGCTAATGGCAAAACATTATTCTATTTTGATCCTCCTTACCGTCCGCTTAGTGACACTTCAAGTTTTAATGACTATACTAAAGAAGCGTTCAATGATGATTCACAAGTTAGACTGAAAGAGTTCTGTGACAAAGTGGTAGCTGAGGGACATAGCTTTATGTTGAGCAATTCTGACTGCAAAGGAAAAAATGAAGCAGATAATTTCTTCGATGTGCTATATGCTGATTACTATATTGATAGAGTTATGGCTTCTCGTAATGTGAATGCAAACGGAGCGAAACGAGGAAAGATTTCCGAACTGTTAGTCCATAGTTATCGCAACACGAAAGATTGGCAATTGAACGACATTAACAACCACAAGTCACAACGTGTGGCTATAAAACAAAAGGCTTATGCTTAAAGATTTCGATAAGTTCATGTCTCAACTAAAAGAGACAAACCAAACGTTGGACTTCTTCTGTGACTTTGAAAAAATCTCACAGAACGTGGAGGATATAAAGTTAAGCCTGTGTATGCTCAATAGTCTCATTGGGGCATCCGACTTACGTAAAAGTGTCGAAACAATATGGAACAGGGACGAGAAAGCCTTTTCCGTTATGGACATATTGGTAGCAGTTCGTACTCGTGACAAGAAAAAGATACTTGATTCTGTAGGAAACTGCGTTCCTTTGGAAAGCATGTTCACTTCTGTTGATTCTGTTATGACATTCTTGGCAGAAACAGGACTTGGTGATGTTCTTCAAAATCAGAATGTCAAGAATCTTGTGGATTATGTCTTTGGCATTGAAACAGGATTGGACACGAATGCAAGAAAGAATAGAAGCGGACACGTTATGGAAAATACGGTAGCCAATATTCTTGCTAATGCTGGCGTTCCTTTCAGACAAGAAGTGTATTCGAGAGAATGGACTGCAATTACCGAAGTGTTGGGAGACGACGAAAAGCGTTTTGACTTCGTTATTGAGACCTCATCAAAAGTATATCTGATTGAAGTCAACTTTTATAGTGGTGGTGGTTCAAAACTGAATGAGGTTGCGCGCTCGTACTCAGATATTGCACCGAAGATAAACTCCGTTGAGGGTTTTGAGTTCGTTTGGATTACAGATGGCATAGGCTGGAAGTCTGCAAAAAATAAATTGCAAGAGGCATACGGAATTATTCCAAGTGTGTACAATCTCTCATCTGTTCAAGATTTTATAAATAACATAAGATAGCTATGATACAAAAGGAAAAATTCTCAGTATTCTTTGATAATATAACAGAAATAAAAATAGGTCTTGATTATTATACAGACTTCAAAAAAGTCATAAACAATGTCAATACCATATCCTTGCGACTTACCCAATTGAACTATTTGGTAGGGCAAAAAGATATGCGTAAGGCTGTAGAAGAAGTTTGGGAAGAGAACCCTAAAGCTTTCTCTGTTATGGGAATACTTGTTGCAGTCAGAAAAAAACAAAATAAAAAAGCATGGGGACGTGACGGAAGTGAGCGTCTCGTATATAACTATTTTGATAGTGTTGACCATATCATGGAGTTTATTGAAGACTCTGGATTGCTTACAGTTCTACAAGACAAACACATTAAAAATCTTGTTGACTATGTTTTTGGTGTAGAAACAGGTCTTGATACTCATGGACGGAAAAATCGTATCGGAGAAATCATGGCCTCCAAAATCGCCCAGCAATTTGATGAGGCAAATATATCTTATGAGCGTGAAGTTCAATCAAAGAAATTTCCTGCTATAAAATCAGTATTAGGAAAGGATTCTAAAAGATTTGATTTTGTTATTTCATGCCCAAGCAAAAAATATTTGGTCGAAGTAAACTATTATGGAACGCAAGGTTCAAAAGTTACGGAAATTCCACGCTCGTACATGGATGTTGCCAAGAAAATAAATTCTGTCGAAGGGTTTGAGTTCGTTTGGATTACAGATGGAATTGGATGGAAAAAAGCTAAAGAACAACTGAACGAGGCTTATGATGAAATTCCGAATGTGTATAATCTAAACACGTTGCAAGATTTTATAAATAAGATTCTTCAAGACACCAAGAACTAAGATTATATGGAATTTTCAAATGGTACAATCATACTATAAATCATCCAACAACGACTTCATCCTTGCCCATGGAGATTGTTTCAAACTTCTCAAAGAGTTTGACTTTAAATTCGACATGATTTTTGCCGACCCTCCTTACTTTCTCTCTAACGGTGGAATATCGTTGCAGAACGGTAAGGTCGTGTGCGTTGATAAAGGGGATTGGGACAAAGGTAAATCGCAAGTGGACATGATGTCGTTCAATATGGAATGGTTGCGTTTGTGCCGTGACAAGTTGAAAGACAACGGTACGATATGGATAAGTGGCACTTATCACAATATCTTTTCTGTGGCAAATTGTCTTACAGAGCTTGGCTACAAGATTCTGAATGTAATCATATGGGAGAAGACAAACCCACCTGTCAACATCTCATGTAGGTATTTCAAATATTCTACCGAATTCGTCATTTGGGCAAGGAAGATGCAGAAAGTACCTCACAAGTTCAACTACGAGTTAATGAAAGAACTGAATGACGGAAAGCAAATGACTGATGTATGGCGAATGCAGCAATCGGTCGTTGGGAAAAGACTTGTGGCAAACATCCAACACAAAAACCTTTGCGTTTGCTCGTCCGAACGATTCTTGCATCAACCAACCAAGGTGATTGGATTCTTGACCCATTTAGTGGAAGTTCAACGACTGGAATTGCTGCTAATCTTTGTGGACGAAGATTTGCGGGGCTTGAACAGGAAGAGGAGTTTTGTAAGCTGAGCAAGGCAAGGCGTGAGGAAATGGATAATCTTGCAAGTTTTGACAACTTGATAAGTCATATTGAAGATTTGAAAAAATTGCAAGACTACTCAATGGTGAATGAATCTATAAGTGGATATATACAAACTCCATTTTAAATAAAGAATAAGGATAAAATAATAAGAAAAGGTATGGCAACAAACTTAGAAGATTACAAGATACATTTACACTATCTTCTCAGCAAAGAAGGTATACATGTCATGGATGCAAAAGTTCATAATGAATGTGAACGACATTTCTTGCGTGCATTGGATGCTATAAAGCAATACACAGGTGACTTTCAGATTGAAGTTTCTGTACCCAATGAAGGAGGCTACATTGATGAATTTCTTATAAAGATAGCAGATTCTTCTTTAGTAGATTTAATAAGAGATTTTGTAGTAGCTTTCATTACTTATTATTTTACGAAGAAAACAAATGTCAGAGATGATATTCTTAAAGGTTTAGACATTGTAGAAAAGATCAAAAATGGTAATTTCTGTAAAGAAGAAGCATTGGCATTAGTCGCACATGATAAAAAACTTAAGAAAATAATAAGTGACTATTATAAGGCAGCAGAGCATGACCAACAAATACAAAGGATAGAAGTGTCATCAGAGCAACCAGAAACCCAACCAATCTGTTCAAATATATGTAGAGGAGATTTCCATACGCATATCATAGATACAGAAAGTTCAGAGGACACTCAAACGATAGAAGGAACGACGATAGCCATACTTTCACCTGTTTTACAAAAAGGACATAGTAAAACTTGGAATGGTATCTATTCTGGGAAAACAATTCCATTTAAAATTGAGGATAAAGATTTTCTGAAACAGGTTTACGCAAATGAAATAAAATTCGGTTCTGCCACGACTATAAAATGTACGTTGCAAATTAAAACAAAACGTATTATAGCTGAAGATGAAGCTACAGTAAAAGAAGAAAACACATACATTGTGAAAAGTGTACAAACTTGGGCTGATGACCAATGTTTTCAAAGAGATACCAAACGATACAAAAAGCAAAAAGCAGATGATAGACAACTTACGTTGGATTTTGATTTATGACTTTATTTATTTTTGTACTCTCTGGTGTCATTTTGGTTGTTGTCTAAATAGAGCGACTTCGGAGAACTATTACCAATAATAAGGCAATTTTTGGTGAGTAACTCGAAAGGTTTTGAGTAACTCAAAACATACCTTGCTGTGTCGTTATGGACACAATGTTTTGGAAAGAACAAATCTAATACCATTGAAAACACTGCGGTAGTTCGCCCAGTGGCTGGAGGCGCAAAGTCTCCAAGGAACGGCTCGTTTTTCCTATACTAAATGATGAGACAGATAAATCCCGAGGAATGGGTACCGCCAATACCATTCCTCGGGATGAACAAAAATGTATTCCTGCATGTCATACGTTTTATATGTCATACGATAAACATGTAAAATGTATGACATCAGTGCATTTATGTTTACACACTTCTTTGCATGGATACTTCTTTATCACATTATAACTGCATTTCTATACGACAGTGAATCAGTACGTCAATACGACAGTAAATAACCGAAGCGTCAAAGAAACGACTATATTCAGCTAAAGTTATTTGTCCCTCCGTAGAGTTGCAGGATAATAGCTATTTTCTCTTTTGCTTCGTATAATCTTTTGAAAATGGCATTACGAAGTTGTGCTGCCCCATTAGAGTTTAGACGTAAGCAAAGGGCAAAAATTATAGGGAATCCATACAATGTTTGCCAAATACCTTTGGAAAGTTCTTGCCTCTGTTGGACTTCCGACATCAACAACATACCTTCTTTATATATGGCTCGTATCACAGAGTTGAGTTTCGGGGCTGTGACATAAAGCATATTGACCAACTCTCCCTCACTCATCCACAAGTTCTCCAAGTTGGACGGAATGGAAAGCATTCCATTTTCGTCCACGGTGATTACAGTCCTTTTCATACCATTCCTCCCATCACAGACAAATGCCCCTTGATTCGACTTTCAAAGACAGCTATGTCATGGTCAAGCTTGGTGCTTGTTACCTTGGCGTATATCTGCGTCGTGGTGATGTTCGTGTGCCCAAGAATCTTGCTCACGCTTTCAATCGGCATACCATACTCCAAGGCTAAAACAGCCCAAGAGTGGCGAGAGACATGAAATGAAACTCGCTTCTTGATGCCACACATTGCAGCAACTTTCTTGATGCGCTTGTTGATGCTGTCAAGGTTGCCGATGTTGAACAAATGGTTGCCCTTTCTGAAAGATTTGTACCGCTCAACAATCTGCATAGGGATATCCATCAGCTTGATTTGGAACGGTACCCCTGTCTTCTGACGCTTTGAAACTATCCAAGGAGCACCATTTACCATGCTGATGTTGTCCTCAGTCAAGTTCTTGATGTCAATGAATGATATACCTGTCCAACAACCAAAGATAAAGAGGTCTCTTGCAAATGCCATATTGGGGTCTTCCAACTTTATATCAGTCATGGCAGTAAGCTCGTCCAAGGTCAAAAACTTACGTTCTTTGTGGTCTGGATCAACGTGGTACATGGCAAAAGGATTTCTCGGTATCTTGCCGTTGTAGTGAGCTGCCGTCACGATATGCTTCAGCGGTATGGAGTAAATCCAAATGGAAGACTGTGCAAGTCCGACAACATTCTTCAAGTACAGGCAATAGTCACGGATAAACTCCTCGGTAAGCTCATTCATGGCCATATCGCTGCGCTTGTACTGATACTTGATGAACTCAGCGACATACTTTCTCACCACAAGATACTTGTTGTAAGTGTTCTTGGCTCTGTCCTTGCCGACACGTTTGGCAAAGGCTGCGTTCTCCTTGTCAAAGGCTCTGAGCAAAGTCTCGTACTCCGTACCTATGCCTTGGTAGGCGTTTCTCACCATTTCTGCGGTAACGAACGCCTCACGGTCGGAAAATCGTTGGTAATGCTTGGCGATTTGAGCCTTGATGTTGTCAAGCGCAAAATTCACCTCCTTGGCTTCCTTGCTTTTGCCGATGGCTCTGTTGCCCTTGGCATCCCAAATAGCCTTGGTCACGCTCTGCTTGCAACTGAACTGTGCGATAGTTCCGTTGATTGTCACTCGTCCCATGATAGGAACAATTCCGTTTCTCTCCTTGCTTCCATTTACATAGAAGACTGTCTTGAAAGTGCATCTCATAATTCTTACTTTTTTGTTCGGTGCAAAATTAAACTATGAGAGCTGCATGGCAAAATCAAAACTTACGCAGAATGGGGAAATATGAACCGTCACCGTTAAAAATGCTTATTAGGGCGTTTCTGCGAGGTAATGATTTGAAAGCGTTTCTATTTCATCAATCTGCGTTTTTCGCTTTTCCTCGTTCATGCCACTTAAAGCCAACGACTGCCACAACCACTTGAAACTCAAAATAAAAGCATAATTCTGCTATTTTTTGCTTTTTAGGCATTATTTTTTGAAAAAAATACAGACTAAAAGTTTGTGTTTTCACATAAAAAATATATCTTTGCATATATCACATATGTAACCAAATATACTAACTTAAAAAAAGAAAAAATGAAAAAAAGACTATTAAAGGTTTAGCAGCCGCCACAGCCGTTATCATGTGTTTGGCAATCACCTCGTGTGAAATTTATTCTGCCGTAAAAGCGGCTACAACTTTCTATCAATGCGAGGTACACAAAAAAGATGGCAGTATTGTATCTGGACGTATCGGAGGATTGAGGTCTTCTAATTTCTATGCCAACACTAAAACGGTAAGCATAAAAACAGTCACGTCGCGCGAGAAAATTAGTGCTAACAATGTGCAATATCTTGTGCTATGGGATAAGGATTACCCCACTGTCAAGAATACTCTCATGTATGTAGAATTTGAAAAAGAAGGAAGAAAAGGTAAAAAATGTTATAATAAACGTTGGATGTATGTAGAAGGAGCAGGCGACAATCTTATTATTCTTGGTAGTGGAAGCTATTATCAGATAACACCTAAGGGTGACCTTATCATTTCTTATGTTAATACCGATGGGATACAATACTATCTGTTGCGCAATGCAAATATGCCTATGTATTTCGCAAACAGCAATAGAACGAAAAAAAGCATGCGTAAGATGTGGGCAGAGAAACTCAAAGACGACCCTTCGCTTGTGAACAAAATTACCAATAAGGAAATTGATGTTTGGGACTTTAAAACAATAGCTGATGAATATAATCCAAAATAAACTCAAAAGTATGCTCTTGGCAGCAGTAGTATCTGTTGGTATGTTATTTGCCCCAGTAAATGCCGTTGCACAGAGTGAGCTAGACTATCTGAAAGAGGGCTACTTACATATTAGCCTTGGCGGTGGTCCAGAGTTCTTCAGCAGTCAGTTTGGCTCAAATCCAGGTGGTGGGTTTCATTTAACAGGGCGGCACTATTTCAGCGACCAAATTTTCGGTGGAGTAAAAACCTATGTGGGATTACGTTCTGACAAAAAGGATTTCTATGTACCCTATGAAAAGAAAATGGTAGAATTTGACCAAGATCTTGAAGAATGGGCGATCATGGGCGGTGCTGGCTACGATTTTTGGCAAAACTCCACCAAGCGCTTTTGTCTTTACACCGATGCATATATAGGTTATGGAAGAAGACATTGCAAACAAGAAGATTGGAATGGAGAGAGCTTTCCCACTACAGAAAACACAGACAGAGGATTTGCTGCCTATGGAGGTGTGGCAATAGAATATCGCACCTCGGCTAATTGGTTGTGGGGTGTAGAAGTTGGTGCCATTACCGTAGCTGGGCATTTCGGCGGTATGCTAACAGTAAGTCTTGGACTAATCATGATGTAGGTAAAACTCTATTTGTTCTTTCGAACTCATCAGTTGCAAATACCAATTTGAGAGTTCGACTACTATATGTCATTATGCAAATTTCGGGGTAAGAATTTGAAACAGTTTTAACTGCCTAAAATTCTTACCCCGAAATTTCATATTTAATATATAGAAATCTATTTCAATAATAATAATTTTCTTGTTATCCACTTCATTGAAGAAAGAATAATTTGATTTTAAGTACCGAAAACTTGTTAAAACTCTGCCAAAATTGCAGACTTTTAAAATAAAATAGGTAAATTTGTCAGCAAAATGAACAATTCAGAACTTCAACGCATCAAACAGCGTTACAACATAGTGGGCAACTGCAATGCGCTCAATCGAGCATTAGACGTAGCATTGCAGGTGGCACCAACCGATTTGTCTGTACTCATCGTGGGCGAAAGCGGTGTGGGCAAGGAAATTGTACCTCGTGTCATTCACGATAATTCGCCTCGCAAGCGTGAAAAATATTTTGCTATCAATTGTGGTTCTATCCCTGAAGGAACCATTGACAGCGAACTTTTCGGACACGAAAAAGGTTCATTTACAGGCGCAATTGGCGAAAGCAATGGCTATTTTGGCACGGCTAATAAAGGAACTATCTTCCTTGACGAGGTGGGCGAATTGCCATTAGCAACACAAGCCAAACTATTGCGTGTGTTGGAAACTGGAGAATATATCCGTGTGGGTGGGCAAGAAGTGCGCAAAACTGATGTGCGCATTGTGGCAGCTACCAATGTTAATGTGCGAAAAGCGGTGAGTGAAGGAAAGTTTCGTGAAGACTTATTCTATCGTTTGAATACAATTCCTATTCAAATGCCACCTTTGCGAGATAGAGGCGAAGATATTTTGTTGTTATTCAGACTCTTTGCCATGCAAATGGCTGAGAAATATCGCTTGCCAAAGGTTACATTGACTGACGATGCCAAGCAAATTATGTTGCACTACAAATGGCCTGGAAACGTGCGCCAATTGAAAAACATCACCGAACAAATGTCGGTTTTGAGTGAGCAACGTGAGATTACTGCCGAAATGTTGGGGCACTTCATTCCACACGACCCAGAAAGTACACAGTTAGCTATCATTGAGAAAGGCGGAAATCACAGCTACAAGAGCGAACGCGACTTGCTTTACAAGATTCTTTATGAACTAAGAGGCAATGTAAGCGACCTACGAAGGGACTTAAACAATGTGCGTAAACAGTTGGAAGAAACACGTGCTTTGAATGGCGCAAGAGGTTTTGAGCCGCTACCAAAAAAGCATTCTGAAACAATGCCTGTACCAACCAAAGCAGCAGTAGAACCTGAAAACATGATTGAGTTTGCCGAAGCAGAAGAAATATCAGAACCTGAGGTGCTAAATCTTAGTGATGTAGGCAGACAGATGATAGAAAAGGCTTTGGAACGCAGCAATGGAAATCGTAAAAAAGCAGCACAAGAATTGGGAATTAGTGACAGAACGCTTTACAGAAGAATCAAACAATATGGGTTGGACAGTTAAAAAATTACACCTTATATATATATAATAGTGGGCTTATTGAGCCTATCGGCTTGCTCTATTAGCTATAAATTTAATGGTGCAAGCATCGATTATACAAAGGTTCACACCATTCAAATTGCCGATTTTCCTATTCGTTCGGCTTACGTTTGGGGACCATGGGACCAATGTTCAACAATAAATTGAAAGATATTTATGCCAGTCATACACGCTTAGAGCAGGTAAAACGCAATGGCGATATGATTATCGAAGGTGAAATCACACAATATCAACAGCGAAATAAAAGTGTTTCAAGTGAAGGAAATTCGGTACAAACAGAACTTTCAATTACTGTAAACGTGCGTTTCACCAACAAAGCAAACCACAGCGAAGACTTTGAACGCCAATTCACAGCTTCTGCAACCTACGATACAAGGAAGAGTTTGAACTCGGTACAAGAAGAATTGGTAGAACAAATGATAAAAGACCTTACCGACCAAATATTTAATGCAACGGTAGCAAATTGGTAATCAAGCAATAAACACATACGGAAAGAACAAAAAAAATATGGATATAGCACATTATTTCAATCACCCAGAGGACTTGAATAAGGAAACATTATACGACCTTAGAAGTCTTATTGCGCTCTATCCATTCTATCAACCTGCACGAATATTATTGCTGAAAAACCTTTTCCTATTGCACGATGCTACTTTCGATGAGGAATTGCGCCGTGCTACAGTCTATATAACCGACCGCCGTGTACTATTCGACCTTGTCGAAGCAGCCCACTATCAGTTGGTTTCGCAAAATGAAAAAGCGACAAAGGCAAAGGCAAACAACCAAGAAGAAAAGAAAGAAGAAGAAAACGACAGAACAGTTTCACTCATTGACAACTTCTTAGAACAAATACCTCAAGAGTCAAAAGAAGAAACCGAAATCAAAAGAAAGCCGACACCAGCCGATGCTACTATCGACTACGTAGCTTTCTTGCTGCAATCGGAAGAAGAAAAAAAGGAAGAAACACCAGAATTAAAAGGACAAAGTCTTATTGATAACTTCATCAACAACAAAGGTGGCAACTTCACTTTGCAAGAAGAAACAGAATATCAACCCGAAGAAACGGAAGAGGATGAAGACATAGAAATAGAAGATAATGGATATTTTACCGAGACTTTGGCACGAATTTATATCAAACAAGGCAGATATTCTAAGGCTTTGGAAATTATTCAGCGATTAAATTTGGTATATCCGAAAAAAAATCGTTACTTTGCAGACCAAATCCGATTTTTGGAGAAATTGATAATAAATAATAATAAAAAATAACACATCAAATGTATACGCTTTTAGTAATACTTATCGTAATTGCAGCCTTCCTCATGATTGGCGTTGTTCTCATTCAAGAGTCAAAAGGTGGTGGTCTTTCATCTAACTTCTCATCATCAAATGCCATTATGGGCGTGAGAAAAACAACCGATTTTATAGAAAAAGTAACTTGGGGTTGCGCTATCTTTATGGTAGTTGTCAGTGTCATCTCAACAAGACTTGCTCCACAAGCAGCAACAAGTCAAAGCGTAATTGAAAAAGCAGCAACAGAAGGTAGTGCAACTAACCCTAATAACTTGCCTAACTTCGGTGCAAGCCAACAAAAACAAGCTGCTCCAGCAGCACCTGCTACACCTGCAAAGGCACCAGCAGCACCTGCAAAATAAAAACGAAACAAAAAAATACAACTTTTGTTTGGAGATAACAAATAAAAGTTGTACTTTTGCACTCGCTTTCAAAAAGCAATACATGGTGGACGTAGTTCAGTTGGTTAGAGCGTCAGATTGTGGTTCTGAATGTCGTGGGTTCGAGTCCCACCTTCCACCCCAACAGAAACGAGAATTATCGAAAGATGGTTCTCGTTTTTCATTATTCTGTAGCAAACAATGCTCATAAAATGAAATAGTATAGGCTCTGCGGATATTTTGTACATATTAGGAAAATGGTGCAAAACACGCACTACCAATTTACATTATAGTGAACGCTTGGCTTTGACATATTCGGAAATGAGGTTTTGAACGATGGTTTCAACGGAATCGATTGAATGAATTGCAGAAACAATTTGACCAATTTCTAATTCGCCATTCATTACATCACCTTCAAAAATTCCACGCTTTGAGGCTTTTTCTCCTAATATTTCTTGCAATTCATTGGGCGTTGCGCCTTCACTTTCTGCGGCATTTATGCGAGAGAAAAGGTCATTTCGCAACATACGTGTAGGTGCTAACTTCTTTAGACACAACATGGTATCACCTTCGCTTGCCTGCAAACAGGCTTGCTTAAACGCTTCGGAAGCACTACTTTCTTGACTCAATGCAAAGAGCGTACCAATTTGTACAGCTTCCGCTCCCAACACCATGGTTGCCAACATAGCTTGTCCCGATGCTATTCCACCCGCTGCAATCAGTGGTTTTGTAGTAGCTTTTCTCACTTGCGGAATCAATGTTAGCGTGGTGGTTTCCTCTCTTCCGTTATGTCCACCAGCTTCAAATCCTTCGGCAACAATGGCATCAACTCCAGCAAGGTCGCATTTCGTAGCAAATTTACTGCTCGATACTACATGTACAACCTTTATGCCATGCGCATGTAAAAGGTCTGTATATTTCTTCGGACTGCCTGCTGAAGTAAAGACAATAGAGACCTCTTCGGCTATCAGCAATTGCATTATTTCCTCAATATTCGGATACATCAACGGAACATTTACGCCCCATGGCTTTCGAGTAGCTCGTTTTAGTTTAACGATATGTTCTCTCAATGTTTCGGGGTGCATAGAACCAGCTCCCAAAAGTCCTAACCCTCCTGCATTACTCACAGCAGCTGCCAAATGCCAACCACTACACCACACCATTCCGCCCGATATAATGGGATATTGAATGCCAAAGAGTTGGCAAATACGATTATTTTTAAATAGTTCCGTCTGTTCCATTGTTCCACAAATTATAACATTATTTTCGATTAATCTAACTTCTATAGACCAACAGCTTTGACATTTCTATCAACACAAAATTTAATCGGGATAGAAACAGAAGTTGTTATTGCCACTAAAATAATAAAAATTAATATAGGTCTATCAAAACTATAAACCT
>NZ_BAIS01000044.1 GCF_000613345.1 Prevotella disiens JCM 6334 = ATCC 29426
CCCTTACAAAGTATCATAACTTGCCAGAAAGCAGCTATTTTGCACTCTAAAAAAGAACCTCTAATGAAAAGCAGTCGTTTGAAGAAGTTCATATTACACTTCATCAACGTACCTGCCAAATGGATTAAAACAGGAAGGAGATACGTCTTAAACCTATACACACCCAAAAAGTATTATATCAAGATTTTTAAAGAATAGCTTCAAACTCTTTGCTGAATTTTATCTTCCCCATTCCTTATGGGTAAGGGAACTTGTGTCCAATAACCAACCTATTTGTAGTAAGTTGAGCAAAAAAATGACAAATCGACCTTTCTCGTAGGGTTAAATGAGACGCAAGCAAGTTTTGGAACTTGCATTAAAATATCGACAAGGCATAAAGATAAACCACAGCAGCTGGAATTGCCATGAGCGATGAGTCGAAACGGTCGAGCATTCCACCATGTCCTGGCAAAATATTACCACTGTCTTTAATGCCAAGCGTGCGCTTAAATAGCTTTCAACCAAGTCGCCCCATGTACCAAACACGGCAACAACAATGCCCAAACCTATCCATTGAGGTATGCCAAGAAGGTTAGGTGCTTCAGGATTGTATGTAAGATAACCGATTAAAGCAGCTGCCCCAATGACGAAAATACCGCCTCCGATGCTACCTTCCCAACTCTTTGCTGGGCTAATGCGTGGGAAAAGTTTATGCTTTCCAAACAATGAGCCTGAGCAATAAGCCCCCGTATCGTTTGTCCAAAGGAAGATAAAGATACTCAAAGGTAGAAGCATATCAACAGTAAGATTGCCGTTTGCATCGTTTTGGAATGCTAAAACATTAATCAACGAGAAAGGTAACGTGATGTACATCTGCCCTAACATGGTATAAGCCCAATTGTTTATAGGATTTTCTGCTTTTAGATACAATTCGGAAATAATCAGATAGACAATGGTAAGGATATAAGGTATAAAGACACTAAAGCCTTGAACCAACATCATACGCTGTCCTGCTATTGCCAAAAAGAAATAAACACCTGCCACGGTGGAGATGAATCGATTGACCGAAACACCCTTGATTTCAGATACTAACCCTGTGTATTCCCACAAAGTCATACCTGTAATAATGGCAAAAAGAATAACCATGAAGCGTGGGTCGGTAAATCCACCGACCATAATCGCTACAAAAAGTACTCCCGTAATGGCACGAGTAACAAGATTTTTCTGCTTTTCCGTCATTGTTTATTGCTCGTTATTGGGTTCTATATCTTCTGTTCCTTCTTTTATTCCTGCCTCATCGCCCACTTCTTTTTGCTTCATTGCAGCCTCGTGTTCAGCTTGTGCTTGCTTCACACTATCGGGCATTGCGTCTAAAGATAACTTTTCTTTTTCTTGCAAATCAAGCAATTCTTCTGTGCGACTAACCCATGGACGCTTGCCAAAGATATTTTCAACATCTTCAGCCATAATTACTTCACGCTCAATGAGTAACTGTGCCAATTTGGCATGACCACTACTGTGTTCTGTCAAAATAGCTTTTGCACGAGCATATTGCTCATTCACCATCTTCAAAACCTCTTCATCAATCACCTTTCCAGTGGTTTCTGAATATGGTTTTTGGAAACCTGGATCGTTATTATAGTAGCAAATGTTTGGCAGTTTATCGCTCATACCAGCGTAAGCTATCATACCGAACGCACTCTTTGTGGCACGTTCAAGGTCGTTCATAGCTCCTGTTGAAATGTGTCCTGTAAACAATTCTTCGGCAGCACGACCACCCAATAATGAACACATCTCGTCTAACATCTGCTCTTTGGTCGTAATGGGTCGTTCTTCTGGTAAGTACCAAGCTGCGCCAAGGGCTTGACCACGAGGCACAATGCTAACTTTTACCAACGGATTAGCGTGTTCGCAGAACCAACTAATGGTAGCATGACCTGCTTCGTGAAGGGCAATGGTGCGCTTTTCAGTTTGTGTAAGAATCTTTGTCTTCTTTTCCAAACCACCAATAATACGGTCTACAGCGTCTAAGAAGTCTTGTTTGCCTACTGAAGGTTTATTATGTCGAGCAGCGATAAGGGCAGCCTCGTTACATACGTTGGCAATATCGGCACCCGAGAAGCCTGGTGTTTGACGTGCAAGAAGGTCTATATCAAGATTATTATCTAACTTCAAAGGACGTAAATGCACTTGGAATATTGCTTTTCGCTCAGGCAAATCAGGCAAATCTACATGGATTTGACGGTCGAAACGTCCTGCACGCAACAGCGCTTTGTCCAACATATCAACACGGTTTGTAGCTGCTAACACGATGACTCCACTATTTGTACCAAAGCCGTCCATCTCTGTCAGCAAAGCATTCAAGGTGTTTTCACGTTCATCGTTACCGCCCATTGACGGATTCTTAGAGCGAGCACGACCAACGGCATCTATTTCATCAATAAAAATGATAGATGGCGCCTTTTCTTTTGCCTGACGGAATGCATCACGAACGCGACTTGCACCGACACCGACAAACATTTCAACGAAATCGGAACCACTCATTGAGAAGAATGGAGCACCTGCTTCGCCTGCAACAGCCTTAGCTAATAAGGTTTTACCAGTTCCTGGAGGACCTACAAGCAATGCTCCCTTAGGAATTTTACCACCCAATTCGGTATATTTTTGTGGATTTTTCAAGAACTCAACAATCTCTTGGATTTCTTGTTTTGCACCTTCTTGACCTGCTACATCTTTAAACGTAACGCCCAATTCGCCACCTTTTTCATAGATTTTAGCTTTCGATTTTCCAACGCTAAACACGCCGCCACCAGAGCCCGAGCCGCCATTCATGCGGCGCATAATGAAAAGCCAAAAGCCTATGATTAAAAGCCATGGGATTAAATTTATTAGAATTTGAGAAAATCCATGCTCGTCCTTGTTCTCATAGCTATACCCTGTAATCTTTTTTTGCTTGACAGCAGCATTCAAAAACACTTCAAGATTATCAACAGAACCAATTTCTACACTAATAGAAGGGTTCTTTCCCATTTTATCGACACCTTGTTTGAAAATTTCGCGCACATGGTCTGGAGCCACATACATGCGCAAAGTGCTTTCTTTCTTGTTGATTACAACACGCGTTGCATATCCTTTATTGATGTAAGAAACAAAAGTTGTGTAATCTTTTTTCATTCCATCGCCACTTGAAAACACTGCATCTACTCCCCTTGACGAGAAGAACAAGATAGCAATGATAAGCGCCATAACATACAACCAGTTCATATTGAACTTTGGCATCTTTGGCATGTTGGGCTTGTTGTTTGGGTTTTGTTTGTCCATTTACTTCACTTAATAAAAATAATTACTGTTGTTGAGATGGCAACAGCCTTAATCTAAATCAGCGATACGTGTCAATTTTGCATCTTCCATAAGTGTTCAAGGTCGTAATATTCTCTTGTCTCAGGGATAAAGATATGCACAAGCACGTCAGCGTAATCTATTGCCACCCACAGATTATTGCCCAATCCTGCGCAATTAATAGGTTTTTCTCCATGAATTTCACGCACATAATCGCTAACCGATTCTGCTATGGCTTCCACTTGCTGTGGAGAATTTCCGTGGCATATCACAAAATATTGGCAGATTGTGCCATCAATCTTTGATAAATCTGCAATAACTATGCCATGTCCCTTTTTCTCTTGAATACCTTTTGTTATGGTTTCTACTAAATTCTTTGTATCGTTCATCAATTTTTCTAAATAATATATGTTACAAAGGTACGGCAAAAGAACTGATACACAAAATAAATTTGTTTTATTTTACATATTTGTCGCATTAAGATAACAATATGACAATTTGTCAAATCGTAATAAAAAAGCGAAAATGTAAGCCCTTTTGAGAAACGAAAGAGAAGCAAACATACATCGAAAGGGGGTAAAATAAAAAAAGCAGTCATAATTTTTGCACTTCGCAAAAAAGTTATTACCTTTGCACTTGAAATTATAAAATAGTGCAAATGTATTGGGATATGGTGTAATGGTAACACTACAGATTCTGGTCCTGTCATTCTTGGTTCGAGTCCGAGTATCCCAACGAAATTGAAAGTCAAATAACAGCGTTGTTATTTGGCTTTTTTCGTATTCTAAAATCGCACTTTTTTTCGCAAGACAGCATCGAGTTTTGGCACATTAGCCCAATTTTTCATAAAAAACGGCACTAAAAACGCATTCCATGAGATTGGAATGCCGTTTAAACAATATATTTTCTATGAATTAATTTTTCTTTTCAGCATCGATAGTCTTAATCTTTTGCTTTGTTTCAGCTAACTCATCTTTGAGTTTTTGAACCCTACGGTTCATTTCATCTATAAGACTATTGCCCTTTTTGCTACTGATGTTGAGGAAGCCAAGATTGTTTTCGTAAGTATTTATTTCTTGCTTCAACTGTTCAAAATGGCGCATTAAGCGTCCACGTTCGTTGTCAATAGCGTTTTCACCACGTTGTGCTACTTTCTTTAAGTTGTTGCGGAAGTTGTCCATACGACGATGTGACGCCTTAATATGGAGGGTATTGTAGAGTTTATCAAGGATTTCACGATATTCTTTGAACATCTTATCTTTTTCCTTGAATGGCACATGACCAATAGAATTGAATTCATCGGTGAGTTTTTTGATTTCCTCTTGCAAGTTATCCACGGTTGTTTCAGCGAGTTGCTTCAACTTTTCGATGATTTCATTCTTCTTTACAAGGTTTTCTTTTTCCTCGTTTCGCTCATCAGCATGGATTGCATTGCGTGCTTCAAAGAAGTGGTTACAAGCTGTAAGGAAGTCGTTCCAAAGTTGGTCGCCTAACTTTTTAGGTACCATTCCGATGGTTTTCCATTCCTTTTGTAGCGCAATTAATTTTTCAGAAGTTTGCTTCCAATCTGTTGAATCTTTTAATTCTTGCGCCTTTTCAACGAGTTCTTTCTTTCGTTTTGCGTTTTCTGAAAATTGTTCCTTTAATTCTTTGAAAAATTCTCCTTTGGCTGTGAAGAAGTCATCACATGCTTTGCGGAAACGTTCAAAGATTTTTGTATTCATTTTTTGTGGTGTAAACCCGATTGTTTTCCACTCTTTTTGAATTTCAATAATTTCGTTTGAATGTTTTTCCCAATCGGAAGAGCTTTTACGTTCTGCCTTTACAATGGTTTCAACCTTTTCGCAAAGTTCGGTTTTCTTTACAAGGTTTTCTTCTTCTTTTGCTCGTAATGCTTCAAAATGCTGTTGATGTGCCTTGTTGATAACAGTGCTTGCAGCCTTAAAACGTTGCCAAACTTGGTCGCGAAGGTCTTTCTCTACTGGACCAATTTCGCGATATTCTTGATGCAAATCTTGTAATTGATGGAATGCACTTACTACATCTTGCTCGTCTGCAAGTTTTTCTGCAGCTTCGCAAAGTTGAGTTTTAAGTTCAAGATTCTTTTTGAAATCGTATTCGCGCGCCTCACGATTGAGGTTCAACAAATCGTAGAATTGTTCAACATAGAGTTGATAATTTCTCCACAATTCGTTTACATTTTCAGCAGGAACGGGCTTAATGGTTTTCCAGTCTTGCTGCAATGCTTTAAATTCTTGGAAATTATTGTTGGCTTCTTCAGGGGTTGTAACCATCGTTTTAATTTTTTCGATGATTGCTTCCTTCTTTTTTAGGTTTTCGCGCTTTAGTTCTTCTTGTGCTAAGAATGCTTTTTGTCGCTTTTCCTTTATAATATTCATTGCTGCTTTGAAGGCTTCTTCCTCTTCATCGGGCATTATTTGATAATTTTCAGGAGCACCACCAGCTTCAAGATAAGCTTTCTGTTGAGCATCACGCTCAGCGGTATGAATTCTATAGAACGATGTCTTTAGATGGTCAATTTCTGCTTTCTCTGGCATTTCCTCGTTCTCTGCCAATACTTTTGTACGTTCTACAATCTCTTTTTTAGAGGTATAGACTTTTTCGGCGAGGGTGTCATTGTCCCTTAATTCTTGGTTTTCGTTTTCTTGTACGTTTTGTGAAACAACTGCATTTTCTTGCTTTGTTTCTTCCATTCCCTGATTAAGGGCATTCTCTTGAGAGTCCATCATTTCACTGTTAGTTTATGATTCGATTATTCATTGCTTTTGTTGGTATAGTTTACACATTTGTGCTTTCCTATAAGTCAACATATTAATTAATGTGCAAACTTAGATAAAAACTTTTAATCTACCTAAGTTTAATTGACTTTTTTTTAAGTTTACCACAAAAAAAATAGTAATTTATCACCACGCACAATGCGTCCCCAAGCACCAGGAATGGAAATCTCCAATCGACTGAGTTCATCTTTAATAACAGACAAAAGAAGATTATAATCTTCTCGCGATAGTGATGTGGATTCGATAATATCGGCAGAAATTGTAGCTATCATATTGCATATATTTCTGCAAAAATAGGTATATTTACCGATAAATACAAATTATAAGCAAAAATACCTATATTTTTCTTTTGATTTTATCAAAAATTTATGTTCTGTATATTTACTCGAAAACCTATACTATCCACTGTTTTCAAGACAAAACTTACAGAAATTTTGACCAATTTGTATATCTCTATAAATCAATGTGTTACAAATATTATTTTCATAACGATTGTTTCACTCCTCAAAACCATAGGTTTTGGAACTCTAAACAGGCTATTTTGAACTTCAAAACAATAGGTAAAATAAATGAATGAAAATGACATTGGTCTATATTCCATAAATTTAAATAGATTATAATAAGAAAAATAAGCTT
Source organism: Prevotella disiens JCM 6334 = ATCC 29426 (assembly GCF_000613345.1). GTDB lineage: Bacteria > Bacteroidota > Bacteroidia > Bacteroidales > Bacteroidaceae > Prevotella > Prevotella disiens. The sequence goes on from NZ_BAIS01000044.1 coordinate 6,753, forward strand.
AATTCCACTGATTGCCGCAAACAACACGACTCATCTTTTTTTTAAATAAAATAATGAAATAATGCAAAGGTATTAAATCGGAGCCAAATAAAAAGCAATAGATTTATTCGTACAATCCATTCAAATTTTATAACTTTGCAAATCGAATTGTAATAATTCAGTCTAATTTGTAATTAACAATAAAAACATCATTCAAAACTTATGAAAACAAATTTAAGAAATTGGTTTCTTTTCTCGCTCTTAGCAGTATTTTCGTTTTCTTTAGCATCATGCGGAAGTGATGATGAAGTAACAAATACACCTTCAATTATTGGAAAGTGGCAGATTGAAAAAATCAATGTGAACGGAATGGAAATCCCACAAATGGGTACAGCTGCAACATTGGAATTTAAGACAGATGGCAAAGTGTATGCCGAGAACTTTAATTTTCCAGGACTTAACATTTTCAAGCAACCTGTTGAATACAAGTATAACGATAAAGACGGCACGATTTCATTGGCTTCTATCAATGGTAAGATTTTGAAATTGACAGAAACTGAATTGCAATTCGAGGGTACTATGCCAATACTTGGAGGAGATGTAAAGGCTATTATTGCTTGCAAAAGAGTAACTACAGCTACTACCAAGTAGAAAAAAACTAAAATAAAACAATAAAGCCCTCTGTTTCGAAGCAGAGGGCTTTACTTTTTTATTGTCTTTTGTTATGCTATGAATCGTGTTTTATATATTGGGAATACTGAAAACATTGCTTTTACGCTGCTGTTTATATCAAACGTTTATGACGGAGTATCCACCATGTGAGTCCTGACACGAAAACAGAAATAGTAAGTGCAACCATAAATCCCCAACGGCTGTGTTCCATGCCATTAATAACATTCATTCCGAAAAGCGAAGCAATGAGAGTAGGGAACATCATGATAATAGACACGGACGTAAGGGTACGCATAATCGTATTCATATTATTGTTAATGATGCTCGAATAAGTATCCATTGTCGATTCAAGAATATCGGAATAAATGCTGGTTGTTTCTCTCGCCTGACTCATCTCAATATTTACATCTTCAATAAGGTCGGCATCGAGTTCATCAACTTGCAACTTAAACTTTAGTTTTGCCAAAAGATTTTCGTTACCACGAATAGATGTTACGAAATAAGTGAGCGAATCTTGCAAACGTGATAGCCCGATAAGACTTTCATTGTTCACTTCTTTATCAAGATTATGCTTGGCTTTGTCTATCAAACTACTGATTTGCTTCAATCGTTTCAAGTACCATACAGCCGAGCAAAGGAATAGGCGGAAAATCATATCAACATAGTCGGTAAAACCTGCGCCTCGCTTTTGCTGGAAAGAAACAAAGTCGAGCATCATGTTTGTTTCGAAATTGCAAACTGTTATGGTAACATCGCGCTTGTGAATGATACCCAACGGAACAGTGGTATAAGGTGTTCGAGAGCGTATTTCCTTAACGTAAGGAATACGAAGGATTATCAACATCCAACCGTCATCGTACTCATAACGGGCACGTTCATCGGTATCGCTAATGTCAGATAGAAAATAATCGGGAATGTTGAAAGTTTCTTCCAACTCTTGTTGTTCTTGTTCGGTAGGACAAGTTACTTGTATCCAGCAGTTAGGCTGCCACTCCTTTATAGTGTTTAGCTTTCCGCTAATGTTCCAATATGTCTTCATTTGCTAATCTCCAAGTTTAGTTAGGTGGGGATTAGCAATATCATAAAATTGCTATCCCACGTTATTTGTTTAAAATATTCGAAGGGTAATCGTCCATTTTTGAATTAAAATATTGGTTTACGAGTGCAAATGTAGAAAAAAAAATCCGTTAAGCCAAGTAAAACACTAAGTTTTTAGCTTGCCTAACGGACTTATAAGTTTATAATCGCCTAATATTCAGTAAATTATTTTACAGGTATTTCTTCCAAAGTCTTCACAACTAATTTCCAGAAAGGTTCTGCTGTATCTATCTTGAAACGCTCTGTTGCTGTGTGTGGACTACGGATTGTAGGGCCAAGACTTACAACATCGAGGTGTGGATACTTACCAAGAATGATTGAACATTCAAGACCAGCATGGTCAACTTGTACAATTACATCTTCACCTGTTTGGTCTTTATAAATTTTCTTCAACAAGTTAAGAATTTCACTGTCTGGATTTGGGTCCCAACCAACATAGCTACCACTAAATTCGGTCTTCATTCCAGCCAAATCGAAGCAACTCTTAATTTGTGTTGCAAGATATTCTTTCATGTCTTCACGAGCCGAACGAGCCAAAATTTTGATGTTTGTCTTGTTGGCATCAATATCAATGATAGCAAGGTTTGAAGATGTTTCAACAACATTTGGATAAACTGGAATCATGCGCAAAACACCATTATGAACGGCATAGATAGCATTGATAACGTTATCTTGGATTTCTGTTGGAACAAGTGCAGCTGGTTTTTCAACTTCTTCAACAAAGAATTCAATGTTGCTTTCGATAGTCTTGAACTCGCTTTCAAGCATTTGGCGTTGCGCTTCAACCATTTCTTTGAGGGCTGCAACCTTGTCATTAGCCAAAGCAAGCACTACTTCAGCTTTGAATGGAATAGCATTACGCATATTTCCACCTTGCCATGCTGCCAAACGAACGCCGAGTTCAGCCATAGCCTTGCGCACTAAGCGTACCATTTCTTTGTTCGCATTGCCACGACCTTCGTGAATTTCAAGACCAGAGTGTCCACCACGGAAGCCTTTCAAAGTAACTTTTACAGCAGTTTCTTGGTCGTTTTCTTCTTCCTTATATTCCAAAGAAGAAGTAATATCGATACCGCCAGCTGAGCCAATGGCAAACTTACCCCAGTTTTCAGAGTCTAAGTTGAGAAGAATATCGCCGTTCAATTCACCTGCTGGGAGGTCGTTTGCACCGAACATACCATTTTCTTCATCTCTTGTAATAAGACCTTCGATAGGGCCATGCTTCAAGGTTTTGTCTTCCATAATACCCATAATGGCTGCAACACCGATACCATCGTCAGCACCAAGAGTAGTATTGTTAGCATAAACCCAACCATCTGTAATGTGAGTTACGATTGGGTCGGTTTCAAAATTATGGTTGCTATCAGGACTCTTCTGTGGAACCATGTCCATGTGAGCCTGAAGTATTACGCCTTTTCTATTCTCGTAACCAGGAGTAGCTGGCTTGCGCATTACCACATTGCCTGCTGCGTCTACAAAAGCTTCTACGCCAACTTTCTTTGCAAAGTCGAGCAAGAATGCTTGAACCTTTTCCATGTGTCCAGAAGGACGTGGAACTTGTGTTAAATCATCAAAGTTGCGCCAGAGATATTCTGGGCTGAGGTTTCTAATTTCACTCATAGTTATTTTTATTTTAACGGTTAGTATATATTTCTTATTCTTTTGATTTTTAAATTATTGAATATTGGCTACTATTTTCCGTGTGAAAGCTAAAGCAATCCAAGCATAAATGCCAAGGAAAACAACCAAAAGTGTTTGCAAAGTATGTACAATTAGCACAAAATAGAGTGCTTGCACATCGACAACTCCATAAAGAATGAGCATCGTTTTCACTGCAAAATGCCACGGACCTGCACCGTTTGGCGTTGGAACAATGACTGCAACAGAACCTACAACGAAGCAAACCAAAGCACAAGTTATGCTCAACGAACTTGTTTCTGCAAAGCAATAGAACGTAAGATAGAAGTGCAAAAAGTAACTTCCCCATATTGCCAAACTGTAAAAGATGAACAATGGAATATTCTTTACGCCTTTTAACGAAATCACACCTTGCCAAATACCCGATAAAGTATCTTTCACCTTTTTATATATAGGGAAATGTCGGCGGAGCGAATAGATTAAAATCAGAACTGCTATACCACAAATTCCTGTTACAAGCCACCCCATTGGGGTAAAAAAAGTGAAGATATCGTCTAAACGTGTGCCTGTCTTGAAGAAAAAATTAGTAAAAACTTTTATCTGCGAAAGAAAGGCTAAAGCACTAATCAGCACTACTATCAACGTATCAACAGCTCTTTCGGTTACCACTGTCCCCAATGCTTTCGAAAAAGAGACACCATCATACCTGCTCAACACGCCACATCGAGCAAATTCGCCTACACGCGGAATGACAAGACTAACGGCATAAGAGAGAAAAATGGAATTTACACAAACTGAATTGCGGGCTTTCTCGCCTGCTGGCTCTAAGGCTTGTTTCCAACGCCACCCCCGAAAGGCTTGTGCGAGAACGCCAAAGGGCATGGAAAGCAACATCCAAGTCCAATTCATCTCGTGAAGCATTACATATTTTATCTGTGAGAAATCGAAGCCACGATACATCCAATAGAGAATGCCACCACCCAAAATCAAGGGCAGCACTATTTTTATTATGCCATTCAACCATTTCTTCGTTCCCATTCGGAAAGCAAAGATACTATAAATGCTTTTAAATACAAAATAAAATTTCTATCTTTGTGGGCAAATAAAGATAATTTATGAAATCAGTAAAGCCGAAAAAGAATCTCGACAGCACTTTTTAACCGATTTAAACATCGCAAAGCGCATTGCCGACACCGTGGACGAATGTCCAGGCATACCCGTTTTGGAAATTGGACCAGGCATGGGCGTATTGACACAATATCTTGTGGAAAAGCCACGAGAGGTTAAAGCGGTGGAAATTGATGCAGAAAGTGTTGCATATCTTAACGAAAAGTTCCCCACCCTACGAGAAAACATCTTAGGAGAAGACTTTCTTCGCATGCAACTTGAAAACGTTTTCGAGGGAAGAAAATTTGTTTTAACAGGCAATTATCCTTACGACATATCATCGCAAATATTCTTTAAGATGCTTGATTACAAGGATTTAATTCCTTGTTGCACGGGTATGATTCAGCGAGAAGTAGCTTTGCGTATGGCAGCCCAACCAGGAAACAAAACGTATGGCATTCTTTCGGTATTGATGCAGGCATGGTACAATGTGGAATATCTATTCACCGTAGACGAAAACGTATTCAATCCACCTCCAAAGGTAAAAAGTGCCGTCATTTCTCTTACACGAAACGATGTAACTGAGCTTGGTTGCGATGAAAAATTATTCAAGCGTGTGGTCAAAACAGTGTTCAATCAACGCAGAAAAATGCTTCGTGTTAGTCTTCGACAAATCTTTACTACAAAGCCACGAGAAGGTTTTTACGAACAAGACATCATGACAAAACGCCCAGAACAACTGACCATTGCTCAGTTTGTTAAACTAACAAATATGGTGGAAACTGAACTGAAAGAATTTTCAGCATAAAATACAAAAAAGTCAATGAATAAAAAAGAAACATACGAATTACTTTTGAAGCAAATTGCGGCTTTAATAGAAGGAGAAAGTGATAATGAAATTGGAGTATTAGCCAACGTTGCGGCAGCACTCCATTACACTTTTGACACATTTTTTTGGACGGGTTTCTACTTTTTGCGAGGCGAAAAAAACGCTCAAATTAGGTCCTTTCCAAGGCACAACAGCTTGTTTCAACATTCCTGTGGGTAAAGGTGTATGCGGTACAGCATTTGCTAAAAACCAAACTTTGGTCATTGCTGATGTTGAAGAGTTTCCTGGACACATCGCTTGCAGTTCGCTTTCACGCTCAGAAATTGTTGTTCCTATTCACAACAAGCAGGGCAAAACCATTGGCGTACTCGATATTGACAGCAAAGAACTCAATGCTTTCGATGACCTCGATGCCCACTATTTGGAAGAAGCTATGCGCATTTTGGCAGCAGAAATATACGCCTAATGATAGAAAAAGACACTATATTTTTGCACAATTACGAATAAATACCTAAATTTGTAGAATAGAAAATTAAAACGACAAATATATGATAGACGTTAAAGAAACATTAAGCGAAGCCGAAGAACGTATGGAAATGGCTGCAATGTATCTCGACGAGCAGTTGCAACGTATTCGTGCAGGTCGTGCCAACGTAGCAATTCTCGATGGTGTACGTGTCAATTCGTATGGTTCTGTAGTTCCTTTGAACCAAGTAGCATCGGTAACAGTACCTGACCCACGCACTATCGCCATTAAGCCATGGGACAAAAAAGCTATCAAAGACATTGAAAAGGCTATTATGGATTCTGATGTTGGCATCACACCCGACAACAACGGAGAAATTATTCGCCTCAGTCTTCCACAACCTACCGAAGAACGCCGCCGTGACCTTGTAAAACAAAGCAACAAGATTGGCGAACGCACAAAAGTAGAGGTACGTAACGTACGCTCAGACATCAAAGATAAATTCAAGAAAGCCATAAAAGACGGACTTTCAGAGGACTTAGAAAAAGATGCTGAAGAGGAATTACAGAAGATTCACGATAAATATATCAAGAAAATAGACGCACTTCTCGTTGAAAAAGAAAAAGAAATCATGACTGTATAACCCCTTTCCCTTATTCTCTTTCATAGGAGAATAAGGGAATTTTTGTTTTTATGCGCGGCTTAGTAATAAAGAATACAGGTAGTTGGTACACGGTGAAAACCGATGATGGGCGAACTATCGAAAGTAAAATAAAGGGCAATTTCCGATTAAAAGGAATTCGCTCTACCAATCCTATTTCAGTAGGCGACTACGTTCAAATCATTATCAATCAAGAAGGTACAGCTTTTATTTCAGAAATAGAAGACCGTAAGAACTACATTATACGCAAATCGTCTAATCTATCCAAGCAAAGCCACATTATAGCCGCCAACTTAGACCAAGCATTCCTGATTGTTACCATCAATTATCCTGAGACTTCCACAACATTCATCGACCGCTTTTTGGCTGGCGCAGAGGCTTACCGTGTACCCGTTGTGCTGGTATTCAATAAACACGACTTACTCAATGAGGACGAGCGAAGGTATCAAGAGGCTGTTATAAAATTGTATGAAAGCATTGGTTATAAATGTGTTACAGTTCAAGCTACTGCTGAAAATGATTCAGAAGAAAGCATAGAGAAACTCCGTCCGTTGCTCGCTGGCAAAGTTACGCTCATGAGTGGCAATAGTGGCGTGGGGAAATCAACTATCATCAATAAACTTTTGCCCAACGTAAACTTACGTACAGCCGAAATTTCTGATACCCACAACACGGGAATGCACACGACTACCTTCAGCGAAATGCTTGAATTGCCCGAAGGAGCTACGTTATTGATACGCCAGGCATTAAAGGTTTTGGCACATTCGATATTGACAAAGAGGAACTTACGAGTTATTTTCGTGAAATATTCAAGTTCTCTGAATCGTGCCGCTTTAATAATTGTACGCACACGCACGAGCCTGGTTGTGCTGTTAGAAAAGCATTGGAAGAGCATTACATCGCCGAAAGTCGCTATAATAGCTATCTTTCCATGTTGGAAGATAAGGACGAAAATAAATATCGCGAGGCCTTTTAAAAGATTTAGCCGACAAGAAAAATTGAGGTCGGCGGTTTAAATCAAAAAATAGGCTATTTTATTGTGCAAAACCTATTGTTTTGAACCATAAAACAGCCTATTTGAGAAAAAGCAATAATTATTCACGCAAAAAATAGAATAATACTGCAACAAGAATTAACCTATATTCTTAGCTTTGTTCGAAACAAACACGCCTAAAAGTATCATTGCACTACCAACAAAAGCTATCGAAGTCATATGTTCATTCAACACCAACTCACTCATAATCACCGTTGTTACAGGATTGAAGTAAATATAGTTTGACGCACGCAATGCCCCTAAATGTGAAATAACCCAGCTCCACGCAGCAAAACAGACAAACGAAGCAATCACACTAAGATAGAGCAAGTTAAGTCCGATACTCGGATTTAATAAATCTTCAAAAGCAAACGACCAAGGGTGTACGGCAAAAACAGGCATGATTGTGATGAGTCCATAGAAAAATACTTTACGAGTAATGAAAACAGAAGAATAACGCGCCGAAAAATTCTTCATCACCAACGAGTAAATCGCCCAACTTGTTGCTGCGACTAACGCTAAGAAATCGCCCAACGGGTCGAGATGTAACACAAAATGACCATTAAAAATAACAATACCAACACCCGCCAAAGCCAACAGCGACCCCACAACAACGGGAACACTCGCTTTCACACTTTTAAAAAAGAACAAAGCAAGGATTAAAGTGATGAGCGGAGCCGTGCAAACAATAAAACTAACATCGTTTACGACAGCTAATTTTAGCGCATAATTCTCTGTCAAAAAGTAAAGCGAACTACCAAAAATACCTAACAATACCATTATCAATTCGTCTTTCACAGAGTTGCTAAAAACTTTCTTTGGCGATATAAACCAAATACAAAAGTAAGCCACCACGGTGCGCAATACAAATATTTCTTCAGGAAGCAACCCTTTGTCAATCAGCACACGCGTATTGACAAACGTTCCGCCCCAAATCATAATCACACAGAGGGCTACCACATGCGCTATCCAGCCACTCCCCCCTACTTTCCCAAGTTTGCCGTTTCCATTCATGGGTGCAAAGGTACAACAAAGCCAACGAAAGTTTTTTTAAAAATCGTCTAAAATTATTCATTTGTATGTTTTTTCAACTTGCCGAAATAAATTTCTTTAGTAGGAAAGTCAAGAAATAAGGAAAAGTATAGAATTTTCCATTAAACCCAATGTTCTTATATCCCAACTTTATTCCGTATTTTATATCGGTATATTTCTTGTCTTTTAATAGTTTGTTGAGCGATATTGTTGCCCCATCGTTTGCTTTTACTTCGATAGGAATTAAAGAATTGGCATCTCTAACAAAGAAGTCCATTTCAAGTGCAGGCTTATTGCTACTATAATAATAGAGGTTATAACCCTGTTTTACAAGCATATCGGCTACAATGTTCTCATAAATAGCACCCTTGTATGTACCAAAATTCTTGTTAGCTCGCAAGTCTTCTTGTGCTTCTTCGTCAAGCGACGCAATAAGCAATCCTGTGTCTTTATAATAAATTTTATAGAGTTTAGGGTCGTAGTTCCCCTTCAAAGGAAGTTCGAGTTGGCTCAAGCAATAGCACATATTGATAACGCCTGCATCGGCAAGCCATTCCACACAACTGATGTAATCCCTGTTTCGAGCATTTTTGCCAATTTTTGTAACCTGAAAACGCTTGTTTTCTTTGGCAAGAAAGGTGGAAATATGGTTATATACCGCCTTAACTTTTCCTTTATCCAAACCCTCAACATACTTTGTAATATCCTCTTCATAATCTTTCAGCAACAGCTTCTGAATAGCCAATGTGCCACTGAAATTTTTATTTTTTATATATGTATTGACCACTTCGGGCATTCCTCCTATTGTTACATAATCACGGAAAAGACTGAAAAGAATATCCATTTGCAACTGAGAAAGCGGTTTTAGGTCTATCATCGATTGGTAAAGGTCGGCTATAAAATGCTCATCATAACCCTCCGCCCATAGAAACTCCTCGAAATCCATTGAGTGCATTTCGTAATCTTCTTTGTAACCAACGCTATTCGACTCTATTTCTTTGTAATGTATATCCATGAGCGAGCCAGAACAAATAACATCAAAACGTCCGTCAAGTTTAAAAAACTTCAGCGATGTGGCGCAATTAGGGCATGCTTGCAACTCATCAAAGAAAAATATGGTTTCCTTAGGCTCAAATTCAAACGCAGGATTGAGCAAAGAGATGTTTTTGAGAATGGTATCAACCTCAAAACTATCATCAAAAATTTCTCTATATTTTTTTTGTTCTACAAAGTTTATTTCGATAACGTGCTTATAATTCTGCGCTGCAAAGGCTTCTATGGAACGAGTTTTCCCTATCTGACGAGCACCTTTTACAATAAGTGGCTTTCGTTCAGGGTTATTTTTCCATGCTTCCAAATAAGTATCTATCTTTCTTCTAAGGAGTTTTTCCATATCTTAATCGCATTTTATGATAATGCAAATATACCATTCTCACGGAATTTGGCATGCTTTCTTGTGCTTTTTTCACATAAAACCGCCATTTTTAGTGTCGTTTTTCACATAATGCCCTATAAAATTAGGGGTAAATTTCACATAATACGGATAATTTCAGTGTTATTTTTCACATTTTACCCATTTCTCTACTTGTCTTTTTGTTGTATAAAGCGTTATCAGAGAATAAGAAATGCGGATTTTATTTCTATCTTCTTTTTAAATAAAACATTAGACTACTAATTATTAGGTAGTGAGTAAAACATTGAAAAACAATCGATTAATTGATTTAAAAGTTATTTTATTATTTATACAATGTCTAAATAGTTTAATAAAAATCAACGATTTTAGGTATTGCACAAGTCGTTTTTCACCCTTACCTTTGCAACCGTAATTCATTGATTTATTTGTCTGCAAGCTACAAACTAATAAGCGGAAGCTCCAAAAAATGATTCCCCCATAAAAAAAATGCAGTTTTGCAGGGGAAAATTGCAGACCAAGGGCAATAGTATTTATGCAAAAGGTTCACAGTACAAAGAATTAATAACTAAAAAAAACGATATGAAAGGACATTACACAAAATGTATTCATGGCAAACACTGGCTTCTTGCAGTGTTATTGTCGGTCTTGCCACTCATGGCAAGTGCTAATGGAGAGTTGAAAACCAATACTAACGTAGTGGGACATATTATTGACAAAGCCACAGGCGACCCTTTGTCGCACGTTACGATACAAGTTGTTGGAACAATGATAGTTAGTGTATCCAATGCGGAAGGCTATTTTCATTTAGAAAATCTCCCCTTAGGGGCGCAAACTATTGAAATACGCTCAACAGGATACCACACCGAAACGCGAAAAATAACGGTAAAGGAAAATACAAATACTACACTCGACTTTGCTTTAACGGCCGATGAAATTTCGTTAGACGAAGTAGTAGTTTCTTCCAATCGTAGTCTTTCCTTACGCCGCAATGCTCCAACGCTGGTCAATGTTATCGATAGTAGAATGTTTAACCTTACCAATTCTACTTGTTTGGCACAAGGACTCAACTTCCAACCAGGGGTTCGCACAGAAGACAACTGTGCCAATTGTGGCTTTTCGCAAGTGAGAATCAATGGATTAGACGGACACTATTCACAAATACTCATCGATTCACGCCCTGTTTTCTCGGCTTTGCAAGGCGTTTATGGGTTGGAGCAAATTCCAGCAAATATGATTGAGAGAGTTGAAGTGGTGCGTGGTGGTGGTTCAGCGCTCTATGGTTCATCGGCAATAGGTGGTACTATCAACATCATAACCAAAGAGCCTATCAGCAATTTTGCCGAACTTGCTCATACTTTTACCGCTTTTCAAGGTGGGCATACGGTTGATAACAACACCACTTTGAACACTTCCATTGTGTCGAGCGATAATAAAATAGGTTTTTCGGTCTATGGACAAAGCAGAAATCGTGGTGGCTATGACCGTGATAATGATGGGTTTACCGATTTGCCAAAGCTTATTAATAAAACCATTGGTTTGGGTGCTTTCTTGCGATTGAACAATTTTTCAAAACTTAAATTGCAATACCATGCGCTCAACGAGTTTCGTCGTGGTGGCAACAATCTTCACTTGCCACCCCATGAATCCAACATTGCAGAAAAGTTAGACCATAATATTAATGGTGGTTCTATCAGCTACGACCTCTTTACACCGAATGGTTTGAATCATTTTACTGCCTATACTTCGTTCCAAATCGTGTCGCGCGATAGTTATTATGGCGGCACAGGCGATGGTTCTGACGAAAGTAAAGCGGAGGCATTGAAGGCATATAGCAAAACGCATGATACGAATATCATGGGTGGAATGCAGTTTGTTCATAATTTTGGACAATTATTTTTCATGCCAGCAGCCTTGACTTTGGGAGCTGAATATACTTACGATGCGTTGAAAGACCATGCTTTGGGCTATGATGTTGTTACACGCCAAACGGTTAGAACAGGTAGTATGTTTGTGCAGAACGAATGGAAAAACGATAAATGGGGATTGCTCTTAGGCGGTCGTTTCGACAAGCACAACTTGATAAACCACTTGATTTTTAGTCCACGAGCCAACATTCGTTTTAATGCAAGTCGCAATTTCAACATACGTTTAACCTACGCTGCTGGATTCCGTGCGCCACAAACATTCGATGAAGACCTCCATACAAGTATGGCAGGGGGCGAGCGTATCAAGACTTATTTGGCAAAAAACTTGAAAGAAGAACGTTCAAATAGTATCAGCGTATCGGCAGATATGTATCACAACTTTGGCAATGTGCAAGCCAATTTGTTGGTTGAAATGTTTTATACTCATCTAAATAATGTTTTCGCACAACGTGTTTTAAACGAACATGACGACAACAATATTAGAATTATGGAGCGTTTCAATGCCAATAAAGCATCAGTATGGGGTATGAATATAGAAGGTAAAGCTGCTTTTACAAAGTGGTTCCAACTACAAAGCGGACTCACTTTGCAGCGTAGCGAATATAAAAATGCTGTGGAATGGGACGAAAATGCACCAGCAGAAAAGAAATTTTTACGTACACCTAATGTATATGGCTACTTCACGATGCAAAGTTCGCCTGTAAAAAATCTATCGTTTGCGCTTTCTGGAAACTATAATGGCAAAATGTTAATAGGTCATGCCGCAGGGTCAGGCGTATCAAAACCAATAGCCGTTAATACACCTTCGTTCCTTACTTTAAGTTTTAAAGCAAGTTACGACTTTGAAATTTACAAACAAGTAAAGGCTGAATTGAACATGGGTATACAGAATATTGGCAACGTTTATCAACGTGATATTGACAAAGGATGGAATCGTGATGCCAATTACATCTATGGTCCGCAGTTACCACGCTGCTATTATGTAGGATTGAAAATAAAATATTAGTCTTAAAATCAAAAAATTGAGTAAAGGAGTAGTGAGTATATTTTTATATACGCCTACTCCTTTTTTCTAATTTTTCTCACTTTTAGCGGAAAAATAAATTAAATTTTAAGTGCAAATAGTTTATTAATTATTCTTTCATTGCAATATATATATGTAAATTTGCAATGACATTCAAATCTTAAATCATATTGTATGGCAATAAGTATCAGATTACAACAAAGCAAATTCAAAGAAGAAAATCGTGGTGGAAAATGGCATGCTCGTGTCGTTAGCAGTGGTACAACATCGACACAAGACCTTGCCGAAGCGATTCAAGAGAACACTTCATTCACACGAGGCGAAGTTACGGGCATTATTATGGCTTTGGTAGACGAAATAAGTTACAGTCTTAGCCAAGGAAATACTGTCGTTTTAGACGGTTTAGGTCGTTTCCACCTTACAGTAGAGAGCGACCCCGTAGAAAATCGTGAAGATTTCGATATAAAAAAGAATATAAAAGGTGTGAAATGTAAGTTCCTTCCAGCCAGCCGACGCAACCCACATACCCGCAAAAGTACACAAGATTTCGCAACAGGTGTACAAGTGGTATGGGCTGACCCTGACGATGAGGACGAATAAATAATATTTTCAGGGCAATAATCTTAAATCAATAAACCGATGGACAATTTAAAAACAATGAATGTAGTAAGGGTTGCAAGCAGTCATATCACATCGCTTGAACCCAACGAGATATTTGTTTTTGGTAGTAACCTGCAAGGCTATCATGGTGGCGGTGCTGCCCGAATAGCATTAGAAAAGTTTGGAGCAGAATGGGGAAACGGAGTTGGAATGCAAGGACAAAGTTATGCCGTTCCAACCATGCACGGTGGCGTTGAAGTAATAAAACCTTATATTGACCAATTCATAGATTTTGCATGCCAACACACAGAAAAAACATTTCTTGTTACACGCATTGGTTGCGGAATTGCAGGGTTTAAAGATGAAGAAATAGCCCCTTTATTTGCCAATGCCTTGCACTTAGACAATGTAGCCTTACCACTTTCTTTCATCAATATATTGTTCAAAAGTTGATAAATAGTGTTTCAGTATTGATAAACTCTATAATGAGAGGATTTTATCAAATAAAAAAAGAAATGGATTCTCAACGTTTTATTAATGAGAATCCATTTTTTCTTTTTGGTTTATCTTTTACTT
>NZ_BAIS01000043.1 GCF_000613345.1 Prevotella disiens JCM 6334 = ATCC 29426
TCAGCAAGTCGGTGTAGGGGCGGAATTTATTCCGTTCCTCTCAACAAATCGGTAACGCAAAAACATCAGCAAATCGGTGTAGGGGCGGAATTTATTCCGTTCCTCTCAACAAATCGGTAACGCAAAAACATCAGCAAGTCGGCGTAGGGGCGGAATTTATTCCGTTCCTCATGCAAAAGGAAAACTTTTAGGCTTGTTAGGGACGTGATAACGAGTTGTTGAGCTTGCTAAAAATCACGCATCTTTGCATAGTCTTTGACTTTGAATTTATATAACCAAATGGTTACAGATATGAAAAAAATTATTGCTTCGATAGCAATTATAGGCATTTTAGCGTTTTCGTTCCCTATTTTTATAGCGGCACAACAACCCAATGATAAGGCGCAAACAACAAATACTCAGACTGCTGCCTCTGCCGACCCCTTGTCTGATGAGGCTTTAGACGCAGCTGGCGTAACAGATGCTGCCCCTATGCAAACCACACAACCAACAACCGATAGCGGTTTTCACCAGTCTTTAAAAAGAAAATTTATCGAAGGCAATGCTGGGTTCATGTCTTTGGTAGCCCTTGCTTTGGTGATAGGTTTGGCTTTTTGCATCGAACGCATCATTTATCTTAGTCTTTCCGAAATAAATGCCAAGAAGTTCATGGCAAATATTGACGACTGCATTGCTGCAAACGATATTGAAGGGGCAAAGGAATTGAGTCGAAACACTCGTGGTCCCGTTGCTGCCATTTGCTATCAAGGTCTGTTGCGCATCGATAGTTCCATTGAAGATATTGAGCGCAGCGTGGCTTCTTACGGCAGTGTGCAGAGTGCAAACTTAGAAAAAGGTTGCTCTTGGATAACGCTTTTCATCGCTATGGCACCTTCTTTGGGCTTCTTAGGAACGGTTATCGGTATGGTTATGTCCTTCGACCAAATTCAAATGGCAGGCGATATTAGTCCAACTATCGTGGCTTCTGGTATGAAAGTAGCTTTGATAACCACCATATTTGGTATCATTGTCGCCCTTGTTTTGCAGATATTTTACAATTATATTCTTTCAAAAATAGAGCATTTAACAGCCCAAATGGAAGAATCGGCTATTTCTTTATTAGATAGCATTTTGAAATATAAAATGAATCGATAAGTATGGAAATAAAGCATCGACATAAAATAAAGACCGAAGAACGCATTTCGCAACGTGTTTTGTATGCGATAATAGCAATTTCTGCGGTATTTTTTCTTTTGTTTCTCGTCTTAGGAGTGCAATCGCCCTTTGCTGCTTCGCCCATTATTACAGCACCAATCTTGGTCGATGCTCTCATTATTTTTATGTGGGTATTGGTTGGATTGACCTTTCTTGCAATGCTTTTTTCCATTATTCGCACTGCCAAAAAGTCGTCCGACAAGGCGCATATCGTCAATGGCATTCCCGCATACAAGATAGCCGTAATCGTGTTTTGTGGCACTTTGCTTTGTCTTATCCTCACTTTTGCTTTGGGTTCTGCCCAAACAATGGTGATAAATGGCAACCCTTTTGCAGACAAATTTTGGTTAAAAGTTTCCGAAATGTTTGTTACTTCCTCGCTTGTTATGCTGCTTGTCGCAGTGGGCGTAACTATCTTTGGTGCTACACGTTACAATAGAAAGGAAAGGAAGTAGCCAAATGTTTAAGCGAGCAAAGAGAAAAGTTCCAGGATTGAACACATCATCGACAGCCGATATATCGTTTATGCTGCTGATTTTTTTCTTGGTTACCACCTCCATGGAGATGGATAATGGGCTCGACAAGCAATTGCCACCTATCGAAAAAAACAAGAAGGAGCAGCCTTCTATGGTGAATGAAAACTTGGTGATGCGCTTTCAGATTACCGCCAACGATAAAATCAATTTGAATGGTAAACCTATTGACCCACAAATGATTAAGTCTTCTGTGCTGAAGTTTATCGAATCGCGTGGAAAAGAACATATCATACAAGTTGAAAGCGACAGAAAGGCGACTTATAATGCTTATTTTTTGCTACAAAACGAGATTGTTGCAGCTTATAATGTAGTAAGAAATAAGAAAGCATTGGCTGAGTTTGGACAGACGTATGAAACATGTAACATGGCGCAGAAACAACAAATCAACGATGAAATACCACAACGTATTTCAGAAGTTTACCATGTTTCTACCACCCAACAGCAGGAAGGAGGCACGCAATGAGCATTTATCGCCGTCGTAGCCACGATATTCCTGAATTGAATACGGCTTCTTTACCCGATTTAATCTTCACCATTCTCTTTTTCTTTATGTTGGTTACGCACATGCGAAAAGTGGCTGTAAAGGTGAAATATCAGGTTCCGCAAGGCACAGAACTAACAAAATTGGTGAAGAAAACGGCTATTACCTATTTATATATTGGTAAGCCCATGAACGAAACTGGTCAATTGGCGAGCGATAGTCTTTGCATTCAGATGAACGACAAGTTGGTTGATGTTGCTGAAATTAAAAGTTATTTGGTGAAAGAACGCGCTACCATGTCGGCAGAAGATAAGAAACAAATGAGCGTAAGCATTCGTGCCGACAAAGAAACGCCCATGGGACGCATCATAGATATTAAACAAAGTTTGCGTGAAGCCAATGTTTTGAACGTAAACTATGCGGCTACAAAGAAGAAAAAGTAAAGCAATTGGGCAATCAAAGCCTCTTTTTTAATCAGCTATTTAATTGTTTTTAACAAGTTTAGTTCACCTTTTTGTCCTCATAATCTTGCCATTTTCGTTTATTTTTCTTTCCTTTGCAATTAACATTGAAACCATAAAAGCGTGAATAAAATGCTCTTCTTTGGTGAAAAAGATGTTCTTGGAGTCGCACTCCATTCAGTTTGAAGTGATAACGCAATTAATTTTAGAAATGGGGAAACATCAATCCCACAAAAAACAAAGCTAAGTAATGAATAAAACGAAACAAAGTGGGAGCATCATCGCTATTATTGCCATGATGTTTCTTTACGGAATGATTTCTTTTGTAACAAATCTGGCAGCACCAATTGGTATTATTTGGAAGAATATTTTTGGTGGAGATAGTGCAAATACGGTAGGAATGTTGGGTAACGCAATGAACTTTCTGGCTTATTTCTTTATGGGAATTCCCGCAGGAAAGATGCTTGGACGTGTCGGTTACAAGAAAACAGCTTTAATTGGAATCGGTATCGGTCTCTTAGGCGTGTTCGTTCAGTTTTGTTCAGGCTTCTTTGTTGATGCTAAAACCACAGGTTTTGTCATTTATTTGTTAGGCGCATTCATTTCAGGCTTCTGTGTTTGTATGCTCAATACGGTGGTTAATCCTATGTTAAACCTTATTGGTGGCGGTGGAAATCGTGGCAACCAATTGAATATGATAGGTGGTACGCTCAACTCATTAGCCGGTATGCTGACGCCACTTTTCGTGGGTGCGCTCATTGGAGAAGTAACAAAACGCACTTCAATTGTCAATGTAAATCCTGTGCTTTACATCGCTATGGGCGTATTTGCAGCCGCATTTGTCATTCTATATTTTGTTCCAATTTCCGACCCACAGATGGGTAAAACGGGGTCAAACGTCGTGTTTGAGCATTCGGCTTGGAACTTCCGCCACTTTGTTCTCGGTGCTATTGCCATTTTTGTTTACGTGGGAGTTGAAGTAGGAATACCTGGAACATTGATTTATTACCTCTCTGACACAACTGCAAAGGGGGGAGGTTTGAGCGCAGCCACGGCTACTGCGATTGCTGGTTCAGTGTCGGGCACCTACTGGTTCTTGATGTTGGTAGGTCGTTTTAGTACTGGATTCATTGCCGATAAGGTTTCAAGTCGCACGTTAATGATAATAACTACCACGATAGCAATGGGGTTAATCATCGTTGCAATGGTTCTTGGCAGCAGCATAACCGTATCAATGCCAGTCTTTACAGGTAAGAGTTTCGACATTGTAACCGTGCCTATTAGTGCTTTATTGTTAGTACTTTGTGGCTTATGCACCAGCGTTATGTGGGCAAGTATCTTCAATCTTGCCACCGAAGGCTTGGGCAAATACACCGCATCAGCATCGGGTATTTTCATGATGATGGTTGTCGGAGGAGGCATTCTTCCTTTAATTCAGAATTTAGTGGCAGATAATAGCAGCTACATGCTTTCTTACATTGTGCCTTTCCTTGGTATTGTTTACATGGCTTTCTATGCTATTGTGGGCAGCAGGAACGTAAATAAAGATATTTCAGTGGATTAAAAGTCGTTTTTTTATCGATTTGAGTTTATAAAAGAGGGTGTATCAAAATAGATATTCCCTCTTTTTTTATCTTCCTATCTGTTGGTATTAAAACTTTTGACCATAAGCCAAACCTTCTTTTTTTTGCTTTATGCTACCAAACAACCCTTTTTTATATGTTTCTAATTCTCCTCAAAGGCTACTAAAAGGCTGTAATGATGTGCAAAAGGGGGAATTAGTGCTTTGACACATCTTCGTTATTCTTTTGAAATAGGTTACTTTAAAAAAAGAAGAGCTATCAATAATACAAAAAAAAGGCGAAACAAAAAAGTTTCGCCCCTTGTATATGAATGGATTAGAGTGCTCCTTCAAATTGTAATGTTTTTGCTTCGTCTTCACCTTTGGCTTGTATATGAAAGGATTAGAGTGCTCCTTCAAATTCTTCTAAGAACTTTTTGTCGTTTTCAGAGAACAAACGGAGGTCGCTCACTCTATATTTCAAATTGGCAATGCGCTCAACGCCCATACCAAAGGCATAGCCTGTATAAACAGACGAATCGATTCCACATGCTTCCAAGTCGTGTGGGTCTACCATACCGCAGCCCAAAATTTCAACCCAACCTGTATGCTTACAGAATCCACAACCTTCGCCGCCACAAATGTTACAGCTAATGTCCATTTCGGCACTTGGTTCCGTGAATGGGAAGTAGCTTGGCCGAAGACGAATCTTTGTATCTGCACCAAACATCTCGCGTGCAAAAGTTAAAAGAACTTGCTTTAAGTCGGTGAAACTCACGTTTTTATCAACATACAAGCCTTCAACTTGGTGGAAGAAACAATGCGCACGTGCGCTAATTGCCTCGTTACGATACACACGTCCAGGGCATAACACACGGATAGGTGGCTCGTGAGTAGACATATAGTGGGCTTCGTCGTTCGAAGTGTGGCTTCTGAGAATCACATTCTTCGTTACGTCCAATGTATTGGTGCGTTCAATGAAAAAAGTGTCCTGCATATCGCGTGCAGGGTGGTCAGCAGCAAAATTCAACATGGTAAACACATGCTTATCATCGTCGATTTCAGGGCCTTGATAGAGTGTGAAACCCATTCTGCCGAAGATGTCTATAATTTCGTTCTTCACCATTGTCAATGGGTGGCGTGTACCAAGTCCCACTGGATAAGCTGTGCGTGTAAGGTCAATATCGCCCCCTTGTGCTTCAGCAGTTTCCAACTGTTCGCGCAAAGCGTTGATTTTATCTTGCGCACTCTGTTTGAGTTCGTTAATTTTCATGCCGATTTCCTTTTTTTGGTCGGCAGCAACATTACGGAACTCGCTCATCAGAGCGTTTATTTCACCTTTCTTACTAAGATATTTCAAACGGAGTTGTTCCACCTCTTCTGCGTTTTTAGCAGAGATGGTACTCACTTCTTTTAAGAGTTCTTCTATCTTTTCGAGAATCATATTTTCTTTATTTTCGTGCAAAGGTACAATTTATAATTTAAAAACGGGAAATCCGCCCTAAGAAAATATGTTCTTTTGGGCTTTTATTAAAAATAAATGTAGTACTTTTGCATTGAAATTTGAGATATAATATATAAAATATGAGAAAGTCATTTTTACTCGTTGTTCTTTTCTGTGCTATCATGTTAGGGCTGAATATCGCTGCTCCAATAAAAAAGTAGAGCCTGCCGACTCGACAAATGTTGATACTACGAGCGTAGACACAGTGCAAAAGGTGGATACAGTGGCTCAAATTATTGAGGAAACACCTATGCCAAAGGCTGCCGACCAATTGTTCGACGATTTCTTCTTTAACTTTATTGCCAACAGAAAGTTGCAACGCAAGCGCATTAAGTTTCCATTGCCTGTTACACAAAATGGAAAAACTACACAAATTGCTCGCAATCAATGGACGATGGATAAGTTTTTCCGCCCACAAGGCTATTATACGCTGATTTTTGATGATGAAAAGCAAGCTAATTACGCTAAGTCTACTGACTTGGATTCGGTCATTGTCGAGAAAATTCACCTTAAACAAGCTTTGGTAGAGCAGTATTGGTTCGACCACCAAAATGGCATTTGGGAGATGAACCAAATTCGTAAAATTAGCTACGAAAAGAGTTACAACGCTTCGTTCTTAAAGTTCTTGCAACGATTCCTTGCATCGGGCGGACAAGGCATGGTGAAAACTCCGTTGAAATATTCAGGGCCTGACCCTAACGGCGAGGAAACCACAACGGTTAATACCACAATTTCTGCCGACGAATGGAAGAATTTCTTGCCAGAAGTGCCTGGAAACTTGATATATAACATACTTTATGGACAAAAGTACAAGGAAAGTAACAAGAAAATTCTTGTGTTCCGTGGACTTTCTAATGGTGTTGAAACGCAACTTGTATTTAAAAGAAAAGGTCGTTCGTGGCGTTTGGTAAAGGTAGATGCCTACTAAAAACACGAAAACTATTGATTTTGAGGAGGAAAAGAGGATATGATAGATAAAAAAGACTATAGTTTGCTCAAGCATAACACCTTCGGAATAGAAGCAAAATGCAAGCGATTTATAGAATTTTCAACTGTTGATGAGGCGGTAGAAGTGGCAAAAATGCTTACCGAAGCCGACCAACCGCTCTTGATTTTGGGCGGTGGTAGCAACCTTTTATTAACCAAAGATTACGAAGGAACGGTGGTTCATTCTGCCATTTCTTACATCAAGAAAGTGGACAATTGCCGTGTTTGTTGCGGTTCGGGTTATGTTTTCGATGACCTTGTCGCCTATTGCGTTGAACATCAGTTATATGGAGCAGAAAATTTATCTATCATTCCTGGCGAAGTAGGTGCCAGTGCTGTGCAAAATATTGGTGCATACGGCGTTGAAGCCAAAGACTTTATAGAAGATGTTGAAGCCGTAGAATTGGCAACAGGCAAGGTGGTTCATTTCAAAAATGAGGATTGTCAATATAGTTATCGACAAAGTAAATTCAAGCAAGCATGGCGAGATAAATACTTAATAACATCGGTAACTTATCGTTTTTCAACTACTTACGAGCCAAAATTAGACTACGGAAACATTCGTTCGGCATTGGTTTCTAAAGGCATAACCGACCCTACAGCAAGCCAATTGCGTGAGGTTATCATCGAAGTTCGCAATGCAAAATTGCCCGACCCTGAGGTTTTAGGCAATGCGGGTAGCTTCTTCATGAACCCCATTGTGGCGAAAACAAAATATGAAGAATTGGCTGCGCAATACGAAAAAATGCCCCATTACACCATTGATGCTACGCATGAGAAAATCCCAGCAGGGTGGCTCATTGAGCAATGTGGGTGGAAAGGCAAAGCATTGGGACGTGCTGCCGTTCACGACAAGCAAGCCTTGGTTTTGGTAAATCGTGGCGGTGCAACGGGCGAAGAAGTGGTAACACTTTGCAAAACCATACAAAACGATGTAAAAAATAAATTTGGAATTGAAATATTCCCAGAGGTAAACATTAAATAAACAAAAGCCCTCAATTCGTAAAAGACACTCCTAACAAGCGTTAGAGGTGGGGAAAGTTGAGATGAAATTAAGATTTTTAGGAACAGGAACATCTAACGGCGTACCCGTAGTGGGTTGTACGTGCAACGTTTGTAAAAGCAATAATCCTAAAGATAAACGCTTGCGCACTTCGGCACTCGTTGAAACCGACCAGACACGCATACTAATTGACTGCGGACCCGACTTCCGTCAGCAGATATTACCACTTCCTTACCGCAAAATTGACGGCATTCTCGTAACTCATATTCATTACGACCACGTTGGCGGAATTGACGATTTGCGCCCTTATTGTTGGTTGGGCGACATTGATATTTTCACCAATGAGGACACTTGTCAAGGACTTCGCCACAACCTTCCTTATTGTTTTAAGGAAAATCCTTACCCAGGTGTGCCTGTTTTAAACCTTCATGCGGTTCAGCCACACGAGGTTTTCACCATTGGCGATTGCACCATTCAACCCATAGAAGTGATGCACGGACGCCTGCCGATATTGGGCTATCGAATCGGAAAGTTGGTTTATATCACTGATATGAAGACCATTAATCCGTCAGAATTGCCTTACCTTGAAGGCATAGAAACGTTGGTTGTCAGTGCTTTACGTTGGGAAAAAGAACATCATTCACACCAGTTAATTAAAGATGCGATTGCTTTTAGCCAACAAATCCATGCAAAACAAACTTATTTGACCCATCTAACCCACCAAATTGGGCTACACGATGATGCTTCAAACTTGCTCCCCGAAAATGTACATTTAGCCTACGACGGTTTAGAAATTGAGGTTTAGCAACATTTTTCCACTTGTGGGGGCTGTTTTTTGCAAGTTCAACAACTCGTATCATGCTCCTCATAAACAAAAAACTTTATTAATTAATCCCTTTCGCTCATGAGGAACGTGATAAATCACGCCCCTACGTTTTTCAACGATTACCTATAAATTTTCAAAAGCGGCTATTTTTAGCCTCAAAACAGCCTATATTGCATAGCAAAAGAGCCTGTTTTTGTTTTTAGAACGGCAAGCCACTGCGAAATGGAAATTGAAATCGCGCTTAAAATTAGGATTGACAATGGCGAAATGCTCTTCTTTGCAGGTGTAGGCTGGGTTGATGCTTTCATGCCCATATCTAAACGGAGAATGAAATAATCGAAGTTTAAGCGCAAGCCCAATCCGTAGGCTACGGCAATCTGACCTAAAAATTTGTCAAACCGAAACTCTCCACCTGGTTGTTCGTTGTATTTCCTTAATGTCCAAATGTTTCCAGCGTCAATGAAAGCTGCTCCGTCAAATTTCCAAAACAAATGGGTGCGGTATTCTGCGTTCATATCTAACTTTAAATCGCCCGTTTGGTTGATGAAATCGATGCGTCCGTCTGTGCCGTGAAACTTTCCTGGTCCCAATTCTCTCACGTTCCACCCACGCACGGAGTTTGGTCCGCCACTGATGTAACGTTTTTCGAATGGCAAAATCTTGCTATTGCCGTATGGAATGGCGATGCCGAAATCGGAATGCAGTGCCAATGAGTTGCGTGAATCGAAGCGAAAAACTTTCGTATAAGAGAAATCAAACTTTGCATATTGGGCGTAGGCAATGTTTAAGAATTTGGATTGTCCTTGTGCGTTCTTCTTAAAATTGACCAAACCGTCCACCGCCGACAAAATATTGCCTGCTAACTCGATTTTAGAGCGTATGGCGACATTGTTTTTGTTGTAATTCAAGCCAAATCCCATGCGCATAATGAACAAATCTTCGTAGTTGTAGCGCAAAATAGCGTTACGATTGGACACATTATCCAAATAGTCTTCCTTGAATTTTTGACTTATCCACGGCATGTAAACATAACTCAAATCGGGCAATTCGAGCTCAAAATTTAAATGTTTTTTGGGATTATTCCACGCATAACGCCACGCTGACGAGAAGACTCGGCGGTGAAATTCAGGACGATTTTGCAAGTCCCAACTCACTGAAAGCTCGGAAGTTGCATTGCTACGGCGGCGGAATTTTCGGGTAACAAACGGGGCAATAAATCGTGGAAATTGCAGTTTTGCTTGCACACCATATTCCTCATAATTGTGATTTTTGTAACCTTCCAAACCCGTTATGGCTTCGAAAGCGGCACGAAATTCGATACTTAGCAGTTCGCTACCACGGAAAAGGTTGCGATTTTGATAAGTCAAAACAGCCGCTGCACCAAGGTTTCCCATCGTGTTAGTGCCTTCGGGTTGAAACGAAATCGTATTGGGTTTATTGTTGGATAGGCGCACATCAGCTTCCAAATACCGCAAATCAGATTGCTTATAGCCCAATGTTCGCCCAAATATCAGTGAATCAATGCGGTTAGCTTCCCTAAATTCAATGTTCGTATAGCGCACAGCCCCCATTTTTGCAAAGTTGTTGTAAGTGTTTTGCAAGTCGGTTGCCGAGAAATATTTGCCTGGCTCAATCAAGCAATTGTCGTAAATTACACTGTGGCGAAGGTGCAAACCCGTCGTATCGCCTGGTAGAATATTCACCTTTGAAATCACATACCGAGGGTGTTCTGTTGGGTTATCCTTTGTGTTGGCACGATATTTCGCCAAATGGAGCGTAACATCGATGTCTTTCGACCCACGAATGGTGTCGGCAGTATAGTAAATAAAATCCTTGTTAAAACGATAATATCCCTTATCGTTAAGCAATTTTGTAATGCGTTTTCGCTCTCCGTCCAATGCCGAAACCGTGAATTGTTGCGGTCTGTCTTGTGTAAAATCGTTTGATAATTCAGTATGGAGCAAGTCCGAAATAATCGAATCTTGAATGTCGTAGCGGAAGTTCTTAATGTGGAAAGGGTCGCCTGGTATTAAATGGTAAATGGCTTTCAACTTTTTTCCCTTTGTTTTGGTTTCCAAATCTACTCGCGCCTGCATGTAACCCATGTTATTCATCGCCAAACGGAGGTCTTCGCACGACAATTTTGCTTGCAAAGTGTCAAACAAAACAGGCTCTTCGCCAATGCGTTTCAAGGTTCGGTTAATCCATTTTGTGGTGTCCCTACCTGCCAAAGCGTAGGTTTCCAACGGCACTTTAAAGAAAGAAAACCACCGAGCGTTCTCCTTTTGTCTGACATATTGTGCCAACTCAGAAGCATTCAAGTCTTTTGCATCGGAGCGAAGCTCTACTTTGTCCAACAAATATTGACCATCGGTGATGAATTTATCGGCTGAACACGATGAGAGCAATACTGCTATGATAAGCATAAATGGGGCAAAAAATGATAGCTTTTTCTTTATCCTACGCATGAATACTTCTAAATTTTTGGCAAAGATACTAAAAGTTAGGATAATTCATGGGTAAAGTGAAGAGATTTTTGTAAATTTGCGTTGTGATATCGAAGAATAAAATAAAGCTCATACGCTCCTTAGAAACCAAGAAAGGAAGGGAGAAACATCAACTTTTTGTAGCCGAAGGACATAAAGTTGTTGCCGATTTGGTGGCTGCGGGTTACCATGCTGAAGATATTTTCGACGAGGAAGACGACATAAAAAAGGTGTCTTTCTTGCAGCACCCACAAGCCAAATTGGGCGTTTTTCGTTTGCCTGAACCCGATAAAGTCCTGCTACCGACCAACGATTTGGTATTGGCGTTAGACGGAGTGCAAGACCCAGGAAACCTCGGAACGATTATTCGCATTGCCGATTGGTTCGGAATTAAACATATTTTTTGTTCTATGGAAACGGCAGATTGCTGGAATCCGAAGGTGGTACAAGCCACGATGGGCAGCATTGCGAGGGTAAAATTGCATTATGGCGACCTAAAAGCGGTGCTGAATGCCTTGCCTGACGATTATCCCGTGTACGGAACTTTGTTAGACGGCGACGATATTTACAAGCAATCGCTCACCGCTCACGGCATGATAATCATGGGAAACGAGGGGAAAGGCATGACCGAAGAAATAAGAAAATGTGTCAATCGCAAGTTGTTCATTCCTCATTTTGCATCGGGCGAAAGCATGCTGAGTCGCTCAACGTAGCGATAGCAACGGCAATTGTCTGTTCAGAATTTAGAAGAAGGGGGTAACGCAGCATGAAACAGTGGGACTATCATCAACAAATAGTTTGCTTGAAGCAACTTCGGAACTTGTATGACCCGTCCGCCTTGTCCTATCTCCCTTTAAAACACAGATAAAAATGGAAGAATTTGTAAAAGAACGTAGCATAAGAAATTGTATTTCAAAAGGTTATAAGTATTGGCAAATACATCTTGGCGATACTTTCATGAAAGTAAAGTGGCGTTTATTGCTCAATGCATTCATGTTTACGTTGGCAGTTTTGAGTTATATGTTTCATTTTCATTGGCTCATTTCGCTTGCTTTTTTGTCGCTCTCGCTTACCAATATCAATGTAAAAGCACGACAATTGGCGAACGGAATGGAGTTGGAAATGCGAGGACAGAAACTCATTACGAAGAATTTTGCCTATTATATTGGGTTCATGCTGCACGCAGGAATCATCATGTTAGCCGTTGGACTCGTCGTTAGTGTCCCTGTTTTATTGCTACTTTATATGTATTACGCTGATTTAGAAACGGTTAAAATGGGTGACCCAACGACCATTACCACCCTGTATTGGGTGATTTTAGGGGTTAGTATTTTTGTGATACATGCTATTGTAGCGTTCATTGAAACCACTTTTGCGTACGCAGAATTGTATGTTTGCGGCACAATGGTGGCTCGAAATAGACCCAAAAAGGAGGAAAAGAATGGAAAATTTGCAGAAATTAGTTCGTAAAAACGTGTGGAATTTGCCAGAACCCGACTATTCTCGTTGGAACAACAATGGCGAAATGATGTTGTTAGACGCCAACGAAAATCCATTTAACACACCTTTTAATCGCATGACCAACCCCACTATGCCTCGCATACGGGAGGCTTTGGCAGCGATGACAGGCGTAAAAAGCGATTGCATCTATCTTTCAAGCGGCATAGATGCGCTCTTCGACACGTTATTACAAACTTTTTGCGACCCACAACATGACAATATTGTGAGTATTTCGCCCACTCGGCGCATCTACAAACAGCGTGCTAAGGTATATGATATTCAGGTGATTGACGTGCCATTGACACCGTCTGATTACACATGCAAGGCGGAAACATTGGTCAAAGCGTGCAACAAAGACACAAAAATGGTTGTACTCTGTTCGCCAAACGACCCAACAGGCAATCATTTACCCATTGACGAATTGATGAAAACTTTGGGTTCGCTCAATATAATAGTGGTAGTCGACCAAAGTTTCCTCGGCTTTGACGATGCAGAATCGGTCAGAACACTCATTGCAACCTATCCAAATCTCGTTGTGATTGATGCCATTTTGGCACTATGGGCTTACGCAATGCCCCCAATGACAATGCTTTATGCACAGCCCGACATCGTGAAAGTATTGAGAAAAGTAGCTCCACAAAATGGCTTTGGCGAGCGTGTTGAAGACGAAATCATACATATTCTTAACGACCCCTTTACCTGCGACAACTGGATTACGCGCATAAAAACGGAGCGAAATAACATGATTGCAGCTTTGCGAACGCTTTCTCTACCGCTAAAAGTGTTACCTTCTGCGACAAATTTCCTATTGATTCAAGTCGAAAATGCTACTGCTGTTTACGATTATCTCATCGAAAACGGAATACGAGTAGCCAACGTTTCCGACCTGAAAGGCTGCGAAAATTGCCTTCGGATAACCATTGGCGCAAAATCGGAGAACGCAAAACTCATTGGTGCCTTGCGCACTTTGTAAGAGGAAGCGTTAGGAAATTGTGTTCAATCATTTTATAATTGGTGTCAAAATCGTCCGCTGATTATGTGCAACTCGTCCGCAATACTTGTTGGATTTGTCCACTATTCAACGTAGAGAGCATGATAAATACCCCAATTTCGGATAATAATTTGGTAATAAAGTTAGTTTAAAAATAGTTTTTTTTATTCTTTAACTTTAATATTTTGAAACAAAAAAATAATTTGAAATACTTCCAAGTTTTCTAAAATAGATAACTTTTTTTTCTTATCTTTGCCATAAGTTTTCCAAAAAGGAAATTTATGGAGTAACGAACAATTTGATAAATCATTGATTTTCAATAGTTAATAATTTTTTATTTGATAATATCGAAAGGAATTTAAAAATGAAAATAAAAAAGAGAGACGGTAGTGAAGAAAGCTATACGCAACAAAAAATCATATCTGCTATCACGAAAAGTTTTATCAGTGTAAACAGTTTGGGTCATCAAAGGGATATTGAGCAAATGGCTTTAGAGATAGAAGCCTTTGTTTTGGAGCATGATGACAAGCGAGATGTGGAGAGTATTCAAGATATTGTTGAGAAAACTTTGATGTCGCATGGCTTTTACGATGAAGCAAAAAGTTATATTCTGTTTCGCTGGCAACGCAACGAGCAGCGCAAATACATTAAAAATATAGCGTTCAACATTGGCGATAATAGCATTGAAGAGGTGCTGAACGGCATCAGACAAGACTTCCGTGGGGCTGAGTACAGTGTAACTTTGTTGTCAGACAAGTTTGTGAGTTTCTCAAAACCCTTGATGAGTCAAACGGAAAAGTTGGCAGCCCTTATCAAAGCAGCTGTCGAACTCACCACGGCAGAGTGTCCTCAGTGGGAAATGATTTCGGGTAGATTGCTTAGTTTTCAGTTGAATAAATCGATTGAAGCGTTGGAACGCAAGTTGAATATCAATTCTTTCTACGACAAAATAAAGTATTTGACCGATGAAGGTTTATACGGACAGTATATTCTTGATAATTATACGAAAGAAGAAATCGTTGAAGCCGAGAAACTGATGCGCCCTGAACGCAATCATTTGTTTAATTATAGTGGTTTAGATTTGCTTGCAAAACGCTATTTAATAAGAGGTTATGACGGAAGAATCGTAGAGAATGTGCAGGAAATGTATATGGGAATTGCCCTCCATTTAGCCATGCCCGAAAAGTCAGACCGCCTGTTGTGGGTTAGAAAAATATACGATTTGTTGAGCCTATTAGAGGTTACCATGCAACACCGACCTTATCGAACGCCCGCAAACCTAACCATCAGCTTTCAAGTTGCTTTATTGATACCGTTCCCGACAGTTTGATAGGCATTTACCGCAGCATTGACAACTTTGCGCAAGTGAGCAAATTTGGTGGTGGTATGGGCATGTATTTTGGAAAAGTGAGAGCCACAGGGGGCAGTATTCGTGGATTTAAAGGGGCAGCTGGAGGCGTTATTCGCTGGATGAAATTGGTGAACGACACCGCCGTAGCAGTCGACCAATTGGGTATGCGTCAAGGTGCTGTGGCAGTTTATTTAGATGCTTGGCACAAGGATATTCCCGAATTTCTCCAACTTCGTACCAATAATGGCGACGACCGCATGAAGGCGCACGATATTTTCCCTGCTGTTTGCTATCCCGATTTATTTTGGAAAATGGCAGAAGAGAGCCTCGAACAGAATTGGTATTTGTTCTGTCCTGACGAAATAAAGCGTGTAAAAGGCTATGCGTTAGAGGATTTTTATGGCGAAGAATGGGAACGCCGTTATAAAGAATGTATCGATGATGCCCGACTTTCACGTCGTATTATCAGCATAAAAGACTTGGTTCGCTTGATACTTCGCTCGGCTGTTGAAACGGGAACGCCGTTTACTTTCAACCGAGATACCGTCAATCGTGCCAATCCAAATGGGCATAAAGGCATTATTTATTGTTCAAATCTTTGCACCGAAATTGCTCAAAATATGGCTGAAATAAAGGAAGTCAGCCAAGTTGTTACGACCGAAAATGGCGATACCGTAGTGGTTACAACAGTCAAACCAGGCGACTTTGTGGTGTGCAATTTGGCAAGTCTTTCGCTCGGGCGTCTGCCTTTAGAGGACAAGGCTGCCATGTGCGAAA
Organism: Prevotella disiens JCM 6334 = ATCC 29426; assembly: GCF_000613345.1. GTDB lineage: Bacteria > Bacteroidota > Bacteroidia > Bacteroidales > Bacteroidaceae > Prevotella > Prevotella disiens. The sequence goes on from NZ_BAIS01000043.1 coordinate 15,659, forward strand.
AAGTAGCCACCGTTGTGCGTGCTTTAGACAATGTGATAGATTTGAATTTTTATCCTGTTCCATTTGCAAAAATAACCAATCACAACTATCGAAGCATCGGTTTAGGCGTGAGTGGCTACCACCATGCGTTAGCCATTCGGGGCATAAAATGGGAGAGCGATAAGCATTTGGAATTTATGGATAAGGTGTTCGAAACCATTAACTATGCTGCCATTTCGGCAAGCACAGAAATAGCCAAAGAAAAAGGTGCTTACAAATATTTTGAAGGGAGCGATTGGCAAACTGGAAAGTATTTTGAGAAGCGCAATTACATCACTTCCGATTGGCAACAACTGCGTGAAACCATAGGGAAACAAGGCATGCGCAACGCTTATCTGTTGGCAGTAGCTCCTACGAGTAGCACCAGTATTTTGGCAGGAACAACAGCTGGATTAGACCCAATCATGCAACGCTTTTTCTTAGAAGAAAAGAAAGGAGCTATGTTGCCACGTGTTGCCCCAGCGTTGTCCGACAAAACTTATTGGGTTTACAAAGATGCCTACCACATTAACCAACAATGGAGCGTACGAGCATCGGGAGTGCGCCAACGTCATATCGACCAAGCGCAAAGTATGAACCTTTATATAACGAATGAATATACAATGCGACAAGTGCTAAATCTTTACATTTTGGCATGGAAGAGTGGTGTAAAAACCATTTACTACGTCAGAAGTAAGTCGCTCGAAGTAGAAGAATGTGAAAGCTGCTCATCATAAAAAAAAATAAAAAACCTATTGTTTTGCACTTTAAAACAAGCCTCTTTTGAAGCGCAAAACCCACTGTTTCATGATTTAAACAAAAATATATAAAAAAATGACCCAAGATAAACTACAACGAAACGCACTTTTCAATCCGCAAGGCGACACCGATTTAAGGTTAAGACGCATGATTGGCGGAAACACAACCAATCTGAACGATTTCAATAACATGAAATACGTTTGGGTAAGCGACTGGTATCGCCAAGCAATGAACAATTTTTGGATACCCGAAGAAATCAATCTTGCACAGGATATTAAGGACTATCCAAATCTGCCACAAGCAGAACGCACCGCATACGATAAGATACTGAGTTTCTTAGTGTTCCTCGATTCTTTGCAAAGCAATAACCTACCCACGATTAGCGAGTACATCACCGCCAATGAAGTGAACCTTTGCTTGCACATTCAGACTTTCCAAGAGTGCATACATAGTCAAAGTTACAGCTATATGCTCGATACAATTTGCTCGCCAGAGGAGCGAAACGACATTTTGTATCAATGGAAAACGGACGAGCATCTGCTGAAACGCAACACGTTCATAGGCGATTGCTACAACGAATTTCAAGAGAAACGCGACAAATTTGCACTCATGAAAGCATGTATGGCAAACTTTATTCTTGAAGGAATCTACTTTTACAGTGGTTTTATGTTCTTCTATAACCTCAGCAGAAACGGCAAAATGTCGGGTTCGGCACAGGAAATACGTTACATCAATCGTGATGAGAATACGCATTTGTGGCTTTTCCGCAACATCATCGTAGAGTTGAAACAAGAGCAACCCGAACTATTTACCCCTGAGCGCATAGCCGTTTACGAAGAAATGATGCGTGAAGGTGTGCGACAGGAAATTGCTTGGGGGCAGTATGTTATCGGTGATAAAGTGCAAGGTTTAACCCAACAAATGGTAGCCGACTATATTCATTATCTCGGCAACCTCCGTTGGCGCAGTTTAGGCTTTGGCAATCTTTACGAACACAACCAAAATGAACCCGACGATATGCAGTGGGTAGCCCAATATTCGAACGCCAACAAGGTGAAAACCGACTTTTTTGAAGCAAAATCCACTGCTTACGCCAAGAGTACCGCACTCATTGATGACCTATAAAAAGGTCGAAAAAGACACGATAAGGGCTATCTTATTCTCGGCTTTCCGCATTTCGTAACCTCATATTTCCGATTTTCGGAGAATTTTTCGTAACTTTGTATTTCAAATAGCGAAATTTCACGTTGCGAACTATTGTTTTTCGACGTGGAAAAATGGGAAAGAAAATGAATAATACGCTCACATTATACGAACTCAACTCGTTGGTTGCCGAACTAATCGATAGGGCTATGCCGCAATCTTATTGGGTACAAGCCGAAGTATCGGAGGCAAGAGAGAGTAGGGGACACCTTTTCTTGGAACTTATTGAGAAACAGGAGCGTACAAATACGCCCATTGCACGCGCTTCAGCGAAATGTTGGCGGTCGCAATGGGCGTTAATTGGTGCTAATTTCGAGCGCAAAACTGGCGTGAAAGTGCGTGCTGGTTTGCAACTTATGGTGCAGGTTCATGCACAATTCCACCCACAATATGGTTTTTCGTGGATTGTTGACGACATCAATCCCGAATTTACCATGGGAGATATGGCACGAAAGCGACAAGAAATCATCAATCAGTTGAAGGCAGAAGGTGTGTTCGATTTGCAAAAAGAATTGAATATCCCACTCTTTGCAAAGCGCATTGCAGTTGTTTCTTCGGCTTCGGCAGCTGGTTATGGAGACTTCTGTAATCAATTGAAACACAACGAATATGGATTTTGCTTTGAAGTAGAACTTTTTGCAGCAACAATGCAAGGCGAACAAGTAGAGCAAAGCATCATTGAAGCATTGAATTTGATTAACGAACGAGAGGACGATTTCGATTGTGTGGTTATCATTCGTGGCGGTGGAGCTACGGCTGACCTTAGCGGATTCGACACTTTGGCATTGGCAGAGAATGTGGCAAATTTTCCTTTACCTATTATAACAGGCATCGGACACGAGCGTGATGAGAGCATTTTGGATATGGTTGCCAACACGAGAGTAAAGACTCCAACGGCGGCAGCAGCATTCTTAATTGAACATTTGGCAAATACGCTCTACCGAATAGAGCAGGCTCAAATGAAAATACACCGTGCTGTGGAGAGAAAATTACAAGAAGAAAAGCTGCATTTGCAACGACTTTCGACTCACATTCCCGTCTTGTTTGCAATGGTACACAACCGAGAAAATGCTCGATTAGACGACTATTTACACGCTATTATTCAGCGTATTGGACTGCATTTGCAACGCAACAGAATGCACATCGCTACGCTTTCCGAAAAGCTACAACCCAACGTTGAACGCAAAATCACGCACGAACGACATCGGTTGCAACTACTTTCGCAACGCATAGACAGCGTTAATCCAGAACGTTTGCTGCGTTTAGGTTATAGTTTAACTTACAAGAACGGTCATATTGTACGCAATGCCAACGAGTTAAGCAAAGGCGACGAAATTGTTACACGCATGGAAATGGGAAGCGTAAAGTCGATAGTGAAATGAAAAATAACGAGAAAAAATATGAAATACGAAGAAGCATTGAGCCGTTTAGAGGCTATCGTTGATAAAATGGAGCGAGGCGACATGGATATAGACACCATGGCGAGCGAACTAAAAAAGGCGCAAGAACTAATAAAAGTATGCAAAGACAAACTTACGCATACAGACGAAGAGATAAAAAAGCTTTTAGAAAATAAATAACAAATAATTATTGGTCAAATTCACACCTTCTTTGAGTGAAAATGGAGTGAAAAAGACATACAAATTTATGAAGAAAATAGATTGGGAGAACCTCCCTTTTGGATATTTAAGAACAGATTACAACGTGCGGTGCTACTATCGCAACGGAAAATGGGGCGAAATAGAAGTAACAACCGACGAAACGTTGAACATTCACATGGCTGCAACGTGTTTACACTATGGGCAAGAAGCCTTTGAAGGCATGAAAGCCTACCGCTGTCCCGATGGAAAAATACGTTTGTTTCGCCCTGAAGAGAATGCAAAACGATTGCAATCAACCTGCCGAGCATCATGATGCCAGAAGTTCCAACCGACCTTTTTATCGAAATGGTGAAGAAAGTAGTGCGCTTAAACCAAGAGTTTGTGCCTACATACGAAAGCGGTGCAACACTTTACATACGTCCATTGCTCATCGGAACAGGGGCGCAAGTGGGCGTAAAGCCAACCAACGAATACTTATTTGTTATCTTTGGAACTCCCGTTGGACCTTATTTCAAAGGCGGTTTTGCGTCAAATCCTTACGCCATCATGCGCCAATTTGACCGTGCCGCACCATTGGGAACAGGCACATACAAGGTAGGTGGCAACTATGCGGCATCGTTAAGAGCCAATCATTTAGCACACGAAAAAGGATACGCATCAGAGTTTTACCTTGATTGCAAGGAGAAAAAATATGTAGATGAGTGCGGTGCTGCCAACTTTTTCGGTATCAAAAACGACACATACATCACGCCAAAATCTACTTCCATATTGCCTTCTATTACCAATAAGAGCCTAATGCAGATTGCAGAAGACTTGGGAATGAAGGTGGAATGCCGCCCTGTTCCTGAAGAAGAATTGGCTACTTTTGAAGAAGCGGGGGCATGCGGCACCGCAGCAGTTATCTCTCCAATCTCTCGTTTGGACGATTTAGACGAAGGGAAGTCCTATGATTTTGGCGAAAAGCCAGGTCCTTGGTCTACTAAATTGTATGAAACTTTGCGTGGAATACAATATGGAACAATCGAAGACAAACACGGTTGGACAATGGAAGTATAGATTTTTCCAAAGAATATCAGATAAAAAAAATAATTTGTAGCTTTCTTTTGTGCTATTTCACTTGTTTCAATAGCACAAAAGAAGCAATATTTTCAACCAAAATTCAAGGTTGGGCAACAAGTTTCCTACGAGTATGTTGGCAATATTGATTGACATCATGAACCAAGGTGGCTTTATGATTTCCGAATCATGATACCCTCACAGGAATTAAGAAAAGAAATACACAACAATTCCAGCATGAAAGTATTAGAAATGACACTACTTTTGAAGTTGAAGCAACCAAAATAACAACTTTAAAAGAATATTTAAAAGACCAAGATAAGAGTTCTTTTGCAAAATTTCATCAACTTTTCTTCGTGTAAAACCGATTGTAAAGGTAACCAATGCGACTTTCTACCTAAGAAAAATGCCCCCTCATCAACCACACTCACCACGTAATTTAGAAGGACGAATGAGCTAATAAAAAAAAGAATTATGAGTATTTTTTGCACTTGTTAGTTGAAATCACCGAATCAATATTTTATCACGTTTTGTTAAAAAATATTTATCCTATAAAATATTTTCTCTTTTCTATTTGTTTATTCAAAAAAACTTACTACCTTTGCACTCGCTTTAAAGGAACAACTACTTGTTCAAGCAAAGCAAAATGGTAATCACCAATGGAGAGATGGTAGAGTGGTCGATTACAGCGGTCTTGAAAACCGCCGTGCTGAGAGGCACCGGGGGTTCGAATCCCT
>NZ_BAIS01000042.1 GCF_000613345.1 Prevotella disiens JCM 6334 = ATCC 29426
ATTGGGGTGTAGTAGTTGATACCGCACACGTTGTAGAGATGGAACGGCTCAGTAGGAAAATGTCCCCACCTTTTTTCTACTGACCCCAAAGTAATCCCACCTTTTTCCTTGAAGTATATTTTATAAAATGAAGTTTCTTATAAAAAGTTAGGCTATATAGGAAGAAACGTTTATATTTGTAAAATAAATAGAGTAAAGAAGGACAATAAAGCAATAAATTCTATTGAGCAATTGGTATGCTTCATAGGTGCATTGGCACAACTTTGCACCCAACACAATAATAGTATAAGATGAAAAGGAAAACAAACTACAAGATTATTATTTGCCTGTTGTTGCTGTTCCTCCCTGCTGTCGGAACGAACGCACAGAACGATAACACTTTCTCGCCCGATTGTCCTGGGGCTACCACGGGACCAGACATTATGCCTCTGTGGAAGATTGACTGGGAAACAGGCTTCTCACACGAATGGAACCGCAGGAATGGAGCGCACGAACGCACGTGGGTTATCAATACTTCCACTTTCCGAATGGGTGTAACCCCTAATGCCGAACTTCGTCTTCAGATAGATGAGAGTACAACACATACGCCTGAGAACAACTACACTGGAATTTCGGCAGCTGCCATTGGAACCAAGATTAAGATAACTGACGGCAATGGTGCGCTACCCAAGATGTCGTTCCTTGGAACGCTTCTTCTTCCTGGTGGCAGTCGTTCCCACTATCTTCCGCAACACGTTGGCATACAGACACACTTGCTTTTTGAGAACGAACTCAGCAATTCTTTCAGTTTAGGCTACGACGTTGGTGCCGAGTGGAGTGGTGATACAGATAATCCCAACATCTTCTTCGGTGTCAGTCTGAACTACCAAGCTACCGATAAACTGAGTTTCTTCATAGAGAGTTACAACCTGTATAACTCGCAGAAGCAGGACGATTGGGCAAAGCCAGGGCGTTCCAGTCACTTCAATTGTATGAGTGAAATTGGAGCTGCATATATGGTTTCACCACGATTGCAAGTAAATTTGTATGGCGACATCAACCTTAACGAGCCGTCGAAATACGCCAATGTAGGTTTAGGTATGGCGTGGTTGCTGAACTAAAAGAAACCGATAGTTGTATATTTTAGATATTATCTTTATTTAAGGCAAGTGCTGAAATAACCTTTGTAGGCTTTTCAGCACCTGCCTTAAATGTTTTCTTAAAAATCTATCACATCAAAATAATCTGCGAGTATCTCTGGAAAGATACAACGCAACAATTGCTCGGTCTTCATGATGCAAAGCTAACAAATACTTATGAAATTATGTGCATGAGGGGAGAGGGGAAGCAACTGGGTTTTACGACTGTCCCCATAGTTATACAGAATAATACATTGAAAGATACAAAAAGGAGAATGATTGCTCACTCTCCTTCTCTCTTTGTAATATATTAATGCTATTTTTCAGATATATCAACTTGACCTTCTACTTCTACCATTTTATAGCCTGCCTTAGATGGGTATTTGTTTATATCTCTATTATACGCATTAAGAACTTCTTCATAAGATGCAGAAGATTTACTTTTTTCAACTTCCCTTTCTAAGACTTCTTTTGTAACTCTCTTTTTGTATGTATGAAATATATCTCCTTTAGAAAATTCTTCCCAACCTTGTAAGCAAAGGTAATTTTGAGCAGCTTTGCCACTATCGAATAATAATGGTCTATTATTTTCTGAAACGAATGGATGTTCTTCAAAACTAATAAGATTAATAATTGGAACTTTCCATGTACCTTTACTAATTTCTATTGAAGGAAACAAAAATGTAGTATATATATAGTATTCTCTATCTTGTATTTTTTTTGTTTGTGCTGAAATATTCAAGCAAGTAAAAGTCAAAAGTAATGTAAATAATATCTTTTTCATTGTTATGTGTATTTAGTTATTAAATGCTCTTTTTAGCAATACAAAGGTAGTAATTTTATGTATTATGACAAAGGTTTTTGTCTTTTTTTTACTTTGTAAGCACTAATTAGTGATTATTCGGCAATCGTCAGCATTGAACATCAGTAACTTACAATTTGGGATATTAGCGAAAAACTCTTCTGAATGCCAGAATTCGCCTAAATTCACAGAGGTAGAAGACTGTAACTTATTGAAAACCAATGATGCTTGTTTTTTAGTATTGCTGAGTACCTGCCAAATGGAACAAGGAAGGAGATACGTCTTAAACCTATACACACCCAAAAAGTATTATATCAATATTTTTAAAGAATAGCTTCAAACTCTTTGCTGAATTTTATCTTCCCCATTCCCTATGGGTAAGGGAACTTGTGTCCAATAACCAACCTATTTGTGGTAAGTTGAGCAAAAAAATGACAAATCGACCTTTCTCGTAGGGTTAAATGAAACGCAAACAAGTTTTGAAACAAACAAGGAAATTGTTTGCGGAAATAAGGATAAATTCCCTAATACCTATATTATATAAGGTGTAATCTAAAAGAAAGAGCGGAAATTATGACCATTATTTTGCAATTCATAGATAGCAAAAACTTGTTTTTGACAATATATAACATATATCCTTTTTAAAATATTCGCTGTTTTGCTTCTTTTTCTGTAAATTTGCGGTATCATTAAGATTAGGATAATATCAAAAATTAATTATTAATACAAGCAAAATATTATGTCATTTTTAACAAACGAAAAACTCGTTATCGTTGGCGCCGGCGGTATGATAGGTTCTAACATGGCGCAAAGTGTTTTGACCCTTGGTCTTACACCTAATGTATGTCTTTACGATATATTCGAACCAGGTCTTCATGGCGTGGCAGATGAAATCGCTCATTGTGGTTTCCCTGGTGCAAACGTAACTTGGACAACTAACCCTGAAGAAGCATTTACTGGAGCTAAATATATCATCTCATCAGGTGGTGCGCCTCGTAAGGAAGGTATGACCCGTGAAGATTTATTGAAAGGCAACTGTAAGATTGCTGCTGAGTTTGGTGATTATATCAAAAAGTACTGTCCAGATGTTAAGCACGTTGTTGTAATTTTCAACCCTGCTGACGTTACAGCCCTCACTGCGCTTATCCATTCAGGTTTGAAACCTAACCAACTCACCTCTTTGGCTGCACTCGACTCTACTCGTTTGCAACAAGCATTGGCTTTGGAGTTCGGTGTACAACAAGATAAGGTTACTGGCGCACATACATACGGTGGACACGGCGAACAAATGGCTGTATTTGCTTCTAAAGTTAAGATTGACGGCAAGCCTTTGTCAGAAATGAATCTTACTGCTGAACGTTGGGAAGCTATCAAGCATGACACTATTCAAGGTGGTTCACGTATCATTAAGTTGCGTGGTCGTAGCTCATTCCAAAGCCCTGCACATAATGCAGTGAAGATGATTGAAGCTGCAATGGGTGGCGAAAAATTCACACTCCCTGCTGGTTGCTATGTTAATGACGACCGTCTTGGCTTTAACAACGTTATGATGGCTATGCCAACAACTATCGATGTTACAGGTGTTCACTATGAATTGCCAACAGGTACTGACGAAGAAATGGCAGCTTTGAAGGCTTCTTACGAACATCTTTGCAAGATGCGTGAAGAAATTGTAGGTCTTGGTATTATTCCTGCTGTTGCAGAATGGAAGAAAGACAACGCCAACCTCTAATGAAAGGATAAGATTCCACTAAGGTGGATTCATCAGAAAAGGCAGCTAACAAATGTGTTGGCTGCCTTTTTTTATCAACAATGGTTTTGATGGACTTGTTTGCCTTTTCCAAAATGCGTTCCAGTTTATCCCAAAGTTCTTACCTCCTTATTTCGAGAAGTGTAGCTTCTGTGCCACCTTCTATATCTGTATTATTTTCGTCTAAGCTATCCATTTCTATCGTAGCAAAGATTTTTAGGTAGGTAACGATGCCTTCTTTATCAAATTTATAATCTTCTTTCATTGTAGCGGTCATGTTTAACTCGAAAGGCTCTTCATCTTCTTCGCTGTCTTCACCACCCTCTTCCGATAGAAATTCCTCACCAGGGTTGGCTTCTTCTATCTCTTCTTTGCCGTGCATAAGGTCAATATCAGTTTTCAACCATGTTGTTCCATCGTCCATTCGTGCCACAATGTATTTGGTTGTAACCGAATCAACGGTTTCTGATTTTCCTTCCATGAGTGGCTGACCATAATATTTAAAGAGTCCAGGAATCTCTTCAAGCATTTTTTCAATATCAAATTTTTCTTTCATAGCCTCCTTTGCTTCCTGTATTTCCTTATCGGTAGGCTTGTATTTCTTTGCTTTCTTTGCAATTTCAATGACTATTGGAAACATTCTTTCCATATAGATATTGGCTATTTCGTCTTTGTTATCAATGCTCAATAAACGTCCAGCAGGATTGATAGTAAGTTGAATCGGAATTCTTAAAATATCTTCTTTGAAGAATTTTTCTATTCTTTCAGCTATGGAAATCTGTTTCAAAACTTCGTTAAGTTCGCCCATTTCAACGTCTTTCATTACATAATCTACTTTCAGGTTGCCATTACTATCTTCGCTTTTCACTATCAATTGAAATGTTCTACTTATAACATTAGCATTTGGAACAGCATTTAATAAATTCTGATTGTTCAACGTTTTTGCCTTGTAAACAAGCGTATCACCTACATGAAACTTAGGCAAAAGGGTGAAAGTGCTTTGTCCAAATACAGGCAAGGAGCTGCCTAAAAAGATAAAAAGGAATAGTTTTATTTTTGTCATGTTCATATAATTTTATTCGTTCGTTATCTAAAATGAGTTCGTTAGTTATCGGAATTTGTTTTGTTTATTATTGGAAACGAGTTTGGTCATTATCTAAAATGAGTTCGACCATTATCAAAAAATGAGATGATATAGCCCCAAAGGTAACTAATTTCAGATGAAAAGAAGAAATATTTGAAATATTTTCGCATTGAATGGAGTAAAACATTTATCTTTGCAACCACTTTTATGAAACAACGTTGGCTACATATCGTATTGCTATTCTTGCTGCTTATCCTTGGTGGCACACAGCAAACCCATGCCGCATCTGCACAAGATGACGACAAGGATTTAGCATTGCAATGGCTAACGTTCACAAGAAGTCAGCAGAAAGACCAAGCAACGCTTTCTGATGCTTCTGAATTTGTACGTATTTGTGGTTCACGTTCTGAACGTGTTGTGCCTGCTCAAACCGTTGTTGTAGGCGAAAACTCCACGCGTAACCACTTGTTATTCACCTTTAAAAATGTGTTCGAAAAGCATTATTGCGGCTTGCAGGCATCGCCTACGAGTGCTATCATGCTATTGTCGCCAGCAGATTACTATATCGTTTGTTTGCGGCGGCTTCTTATCTGACAGCGTTTCCTTCAGATAAAAAGCAACTTGGGCAGATGATGCCCACAAATATTAACAACAAACACATTTTAAAATCATGGCAAATTTAAATAGTATGGAGATGAGCGCAGCTCTCTCTAACGATTCACGCATATCTATCAAAAAGTCTTTGTTCAGCAAAAAAGCAATTTACAATAACACGCAGAGTACCATTAAGTTCGAAAAGAAAGAATACACCGCCGACGAAGGCGCACGTATTCAACAATTTTTCCGTGGTTCTGCTGACGAAATAGCAAAGCGAGCAGGAGCGGTAAGCAAGTTCCAAGAAACAGGTTTGGGCAATTATCTTGTAGAAATGGGCATATCTGACGACCATAATTTCATGGCAGCATGCTTGTATCATTACGACCAATTGCGTTATAAGCCAACCACCGAAGTCCTTGTTTTCGAAGGTGAAGCTGCACAAAAGGTAGTTGAAAAGTTCTAAGGCAACTTTTAAAAGAATATATTTCAGTATTTAGCGGAAGCGGATTTGTTCATCTTTACGAAGATGCAAATCCGCTTTTATTTAACGTGAGTTCGACGAATTTAGAACAGAGCAAGCTGTGTGTCAATAGTCCTTTGTACATTGATACACGGCTTCTTTGGGAACAGACAATAGGCAGCAATAGCACCCAATAAATTGACAATGAAATTGTCAAAGCATCTATGTCTGGAGTGCTCCGCCTGCGCAATATTCTTAAGCTCATCATTCACAGTTTCTATAATGGCTCTTTTTCTGAGTAAGAGTCTGTCAGAAACACTCATCAAAGCTCCTTTCATGTTGCTTTTCAGCTTGGTAATAAGTTGTATTCCATCCACAAACAACCTTTGGAAGAGATTTTTGCTGATGTACCCCTTGTCGCCGACCAGCTTGCCATATATGAAATCTACAAAAGCTTTGTATTCCAAAGGCTTACGGTCATCAACATCTCCCGGTGTTATCATAAAATTGAGAAGCTCTCCTTTCTCATTGCAAATCAAATGCAATTTGAAACCGAAGAACCAACCATAGAGCATTTTCCTCTTTGGGCTATACCTTTGAAAACCTTGTGAATATGTATTCTTTGGTTCTTGCAGACACGCAGTGGTGTGCTGTCAACAAAACTTATGCCCGTGCATTTGCCCAACAATACTTTCTTGATAAACAAAGCGAGTGGAATGACAACCTCCCTTTCCGATTCTACTATACGGTTGTATGAGACAATTTTAGGAAACAAATGACGCAGATGCTTACATACTTTTTCAAGATAGAAATGTTTAAAGCAGCGATAACCAGAGTCGTGAAAAAGAATCATTATTAGCATGACTTCTGCCTTTGACATCGTGGAATCTCGATGATACTTTCTTTTTCCAGTAGGCTTTAGCGTATATTTTGCCACCATTGCATCAAAAAACTTGCAGAAATCATCTGCCATACAAAATATTTCAGTAACTTTGTCCTCGGTAATCATAGCGATTTTTGTTTGTAAATCAACACCTTAAAGTTACAACAAATTTCGCTAATCACCAAATTTATAGACACTTATAATTCATCGAACTCACGTTATTTAGGTAGGTTTGATTTTTTTCGCAAGCTCAACAATCACACCCCTACGAAGTTACCGAAAGTGCGAGAAATAAGGTTTAACATCAAGCCCACACAATTTAAAGCATATTCCATTTTTTTCAAAACAGGCTGTTTTGAAGGATTAAACCTATTGTTTTGATGTTGAAAATAGGCTATTTAGATTTCTTTGAAATAATTTCAATATTTTCCAATGGATAATAATTTTTTCTTCGTACATTTGCAGTATATATAAAAAACTAACGCTTTCAAGGAAAAAGTCATATCGGTATGGAATTAGTAAAAGATAAGAAGTTTGGAGGAGAACGTCCTCTTTTCGGTGCAAAGAACTTGCGCATGGAGAATATTGAGATTGTTGATGGAGAGTCAGGAATTAAGTGTTGTGAGAATTTAGAGTGCGATAATTCACGCTTTTATGGTAAATACCCTTGGTGGCATGTCGATAAAAGTGTAATCACCAATTGTTATTTTGCACCTGGTTCACGTTCTGCCATTTGGTATTCTAACGATATGGTCATGAAAGACTGTGTGATTGATGGTCCAAAGTTTTTCCGTGAAATGAAAAATCTTGAACTTGAGAACGTAAAGATAACCGATGCGGACGAAACATTTTGGAAAGTTGACGGCTTGAAATTGAAGAATGTAGAACTTCATGAAGGCACTTATCCTTTTATGTTCTCTGATAATATTTACATTGACGGTCTTGTTTCTGATGCAAAATATGTGTTCCAATATTGCAAGAACGTGGAAGTTCACAACGCAAAGATTGTTACCAAAGATTCGTTTTGGGAATGTGAGAACGTAACTGTTTACGATTCTGAACTTAATGGCGAATATTTGGCATGGCATAGTAAGAACATTAAATTGGTTCGCTGCCATATTTCGGGTGAACAACCATTGTGCTATCTTGACGGAATTGTGTTGGAAAATTGTACTTTCGATGCAGCTTGCGACCGTATTTTTGAGGATAGTCGCAACATAGACGCTCAAATTAAGGGCGAAATCAAGGAGGTAAAGAACCCTATTTCAGGTAAAATTGTTGCCGACAAGGTGGGTGCTATCACTTACGATGAATACGCCAAAGGCAAAGAGTGTGTCATTGAAGAACGAAAATAGACCTATGGGAAAATATAATTTTGACGAAATCGTAAATCGTCGTGGAACGAATTGTGTAAAATGGGACGAAGAAAAGGAAGACGGAATCATACCGCTTTGGGTTGCCGACATGGACTTTCCTGCTGCACCTGCTATTCGCCAAGCCGTAGAAAAGCGTGTTCAGCATGGCATTTTCGGCTATGCAATGGTGGGGGAGAGCTATTATGACGCTATCATCAATTGGTTTCAACGCCGCCATCATTGGACTATTCAGCGCAATTCCATTATCTATACCACAGGAGTAATTCCAGCCATCAGTGCGACAATCCACGCTTTGGCGATGCCTGGCGAGAAAGTTTTGATTCAAACCCCTGTGTACAATTGTTTCTTTTCGTGCATACGCAATCAAGGAACACAGGTTTTAGAAAATCCATTGAAGCGAGAAGGCAACACATTTGTGGTTGATTGGGAAGATTTTGAAGCCAAATGTGCTGACGAAAAAACTACTTTATTCCTCCTTTGCAACCCTCATAACCCCGCAGGACGTGTATGGACAAAGGAAGAATTGGCTCGTATGAACGAAATTTGTATGCGCCACGATGTAAAAGTAATTAGCGATGAAATTCATTGTGAACTCATAATGCCCGACTATACCTTTACGCCGTTTGCAACCGTGAACGAAGATTGCAAGCGTAATAGTGTCATTTTCAATTCGCCAACCAAGAATTTCAACATTGCAGGCCTGCAAATAGCCAACATTATTTGCGCCAATAGAGAATGGTATAGACGCATCAATCGTGCAATCAATATTTTCGAAGTTTGCGATGTCAATCCTTTTGGCCCGATAGCCTTAGAAGCTGCCTATAATGACAGTGAAGATTGGATTGACGAACTTATGCCTTATTTGGCTGAAAACTACGCCTTCCTATGCGAAACCTTTGAAAAGGAACTTCCCGACTATGATGTGATGAAATTAGAAGGCACCTATTTGGTTTGGGTAGACATTCGCAAAAGCGGACTTTCAGCCGATGCGCTTACCGAAAAGTTGCTCCATGAGGGCAAAGTGCAAGTAAATAGTGGCGTGATGTATGGCGAAACGGACGGCGAAGGTTACATTCGCATCAATATAGCCTGCCCAAAAGCCACACTCGAAGAAGGAATAAAACGTATTGTGAAAACATTGAAAGCAATTTAAATCAGTAGCTTTCAAGATTTAAGCCCAATAAAAAAGCGAATGAACCCATTGAGATTCATTCGCTTTTCTGTGTTATAAAAATCGGATAAAGGTTTATAAATTAGCCAATTCGATTACCTTTTCTACCGCAGCCGATACACCTTCTACATCCTTACCACCTGCTTGCGCATAGTGAGGTTGACCTCCGCCGCCACCTTTGATAAGTTTTGCCGCTTCACGGATAATCTTTCCAGCGTTCAATTCATGGTCTTTCACCATATCATCGCTCAACATAATTGAGAGTAAAGGCTTGTTTTCGTGGGTTGAACCCAATACGCAAACCAACTTTTCAGGGATTGCTTCACGCACTTTAAAGACAATATCTTTTGCCGAAGCAGGCTCAACAGGCAATACAGCCTTGACAACCTTGACGCCATTCACGGTTTCTGCACTTTCTACCAAACCATTTGCCATACGACTAACAGCTTGTTGGCGGAAACTTTCCATTTCCTTTTTCATAGCATCATGTTCTTGAATGTATTTTGCAACAACACTCTTCAAGTCCTTAGCATTGTTGAACATCGCCTTCAAATCACGCATGGTGTCTTCAAGCTCATAAACAGCTTCTTCGCATTGTTCGCCCGTGAGTGCTTCAATACGGCGAATACCTGCTGCAACACTGCTTTCATTAACGATTTTGAAGAAGCCAATACGACCTGTCGAAGTGGCATGAATACCACCACAGAACTCACATGAAGGACCAAAACTTATAACACGTACTTTATCGCCATACTTTTCGCCAAACAAAGCTACAGCGCCCATCTTTTTTGCTTCCTCTAATGGAGTATTACGATGCTCGTCACACTTCAAATCTTGACGAATCATGTCGTTCACCATGCGTTCTACTTGGCGTAATTCCTCATCAGTTACCTTTTGGAAATGTGAAAAGTCGAAACGCAAAGTATCAGCACTAACATAAGAACCCTTTTGTTCGCAATGGTCGCCCAACACTTGCTTCAGCGCATAGTCTAACAAGTGGGTAGCAGTATGGTTAGCTGCTGACGCATCACGCTTGTCTGTATCAACGCAAGCCATAAAATCAGCCTCTACATTCTTAGGCATTTGCTTGACAATATGGATACTTTGATTGTTTTCACGCTTTGTATCAATGATATCAATGGTTTCGTCTTCGCTAACCAAAACACCTTGGTCGCCAACCTGTCCACCCATTTCGCCATAGAAAGGAGTGTGGTCTAAGACAATTTCAAAGAAGGTATTTTTCTTTTGAGTAACCTTTCTGTAACGCAAAATGTGGCATTCGTATTCGGTATAATCGTAGCCAACAAATTCTTGTTCACCCTCTTTCAACACTACCCAGTCGCCATTTTCAACCACTGCGGCATTGCGAGCGCGTGCTTTTTGTTGTGCCATTTCTGCTTCAAACTGCTTTTCATCAACTGTAAAACCATTTTCACGGCAGATGAGTTCAGTTAAATCGAGTGGAAAACCATAAGTATCGAACAAGCGGAATGCCTCTTTTCCATCGAGTTCGGTCTTGCCTTGCGCCTTCATTTCGTCCATTGCATTGGTTAAAAGGTTGATACCTTTCTCCAAAGTACGCAAGAATGAATCTTCTTCTTCCTTAATCACACGAGCTATCAATTCACGTTGAGCAGGCAATTCAGGATAAGCATTGCCCATTTCGTGAATGAAAGTATTGAGCAATTTATAGATAAAGGCTTCTTTTTGTTCAAGGAAAGTATAAGCATAGCGTACGGCACGGCGCAAAATACGACGTATTACATAGCCAGCCTTAGCATTTCCTGGCAACTGACTGTCAGCTATTGAGAAGGCAACAGCACGCATGTGGTCGGCTACGACACGCATAGCGATGTCTATTTTTTCTTGTTCGGTCTTGCCTTCTCCCTCTTTTCCCGATGGTGTAGTAAAGCCATATTTCTTGCCACTCAAGCGTTCAATCTCTTTGATTGTAGGCTGGAAGATGTCAGTATCATAGTTTGAGTTCTTTCCTTGCAACATTCTTACAAGACGTTCGAACCCCATTCCCGTATCGATAACGTTCATTGCCAATGGTTCGAGTGTGCCGTCCGATTTGCGTTGGAATTGCATAAAGACGATATTCCATATTTCAATCACCTGTGGGTCGTCCTTGTTCACAAGCTCACGACCAGGAACTTTTGCCTTTTCCTCTGCACTACGAGAGTCTACATGGATTTCTGAGCAAGGACCACAAGGCCCCGTTTCACCCATTTCCCAAAAATTATCGTGCTTGTTACCATTGATAATATGGTCTTCTGGCAAATGTTTTGCCCAATAGCTTGCTGCTTCGTCATCACGAGCGATGCCCTCTTCTGGGCTACCTTCAAAGATAGTAACATACAAATCCTTTGGGTCGAGTTTTAAAACTTCAACCAAATATTCCCACGCGTAGTCGATAGCGTTCTCTTTAAAGTAGTCGCCAAAACTCCAGTTGCCCAGCATTTCGAACATGGTATGGTGGTAAGTATCGTGTCCAACCTCTTCCAAGTCGTTGTGCTTACCGCTAACACGCAAGCATTTTTGCGAGTCTGCACGGCGACGTGGCTCTGGTTCTTTCGTACCAAGGATAATATCTTTCCACTGGTTCATACCAGCGTTGGTGAACATCAGCGTAGGGTCATCTTTTATCACCATAGGTGCAGACGGTACGATGACGTGTCCTTTCGACTCGAAAAACTTTTTGAACGAGTCGCGGATTTCATTTGCTGTCATCATCTTCATATTCTTAATTTTATAAAATTCATTCAAAAGTGTTGCAAAGATACTGACTTTTCACTATTTTTGCAAATGAATTGGAAAATGATTGAACAATGGTAGAAAAATCGCACAAACTCTATTACTCTATAAAAGAGGTGGCTCAAGAGATGAATGTAACGGAAAGTTTGCTTCGTTATTGGGAAACAGAGTTTCCACACCTTCGTCCTAAGACCACAGGAAACCGTGTTCGCCAATACACTGAAAAGGATATTGAGCAAATAAAGGTGATTTATAACCTCGTAAAAGTACGTGGATTTAAAATTGCAGCTGCCAGAAAGATGTTGCAAGAAAACCGTAGTGGAGCTGATAAGAGTCAGCAAGTGTTAGAAAGCCTCATGTCAGTACGCGACCAATTGAAAGCATTGAAATTGCAAATAGATAGCTTGACTTGATAAATTTAATGATGTTTGTAAAGGTTTGTTACAGAAAATTAAGACGAGAAATTGTTCGGATACATTTCTATCACTTATCTTTGCAGCGTATTAATCTATAGGAATAATGAAGAAAGTATTAGTATTAATGGCAGCTTGCGCCACAATGGTAGCATGCCAACAAAAAGGTAAAACAGAAAAGAGTGCAGAAGCAAACGATAGCGCAAAAGTAGAAGCTACAGATTCTATGCGTTATGCAGGTGAACTTCCAGCAGCCGATGGCCCTGGTATTCGTTACGAAATCGCATTGGCAGCCGATAGCACCAATGGTTTCAGTGTAAAACAAACATATCTTGAAGCTGAAAAGGGAAAAGATTTAGTTTATAATTATACTGGTAAGGCTGAAAAAATCGAAAAAGATGTAAAGGGTACTAAGAAAGTAGGCTTTAAGTTTGCAATGGGTAAGGACGAAACAGTATACTTCCTCCAAGCTAACGATTCAACCCTCCGTATGGTGGACGAAAACTTGCAAGAAACAGGTATCAAAGGTCTTAACTACGATTTGAAATTAGTAAAGTAATTGAGTAGAAAGGAGTTGCTATTGATTTGAAATAGCATATCTATAAAAGTAAAGATAGGTGGTCTTGATAAAATCAGACCACCTCTTTTTTGTGCCACTTTATCTTGAAATACAAATAGACCATTTTCTTTATATCCTTAATTCCGCAGCATAAATTCTTGTGAGAACTCCAAGTGTCTGAGAAACAAAGTTCTCAAAACACTTGGATATGTCAGAAATTTCACCTATCTTGGTGCTGCAAATATAACAGGTAAGCAAAAATCTGACATGACAAAGGTAGCAATTAAAAACGAGAATATCACTTCTTTCGGTGGAATTTATCATATTATGGACGTTTCTCAAAGTTGGGCTTTGAAAAACTTACCGAATCTGTATTGGGCAAACGTGGAAGTAGCGGCAAAGCATTCTGTTATGGAAGTATTTTTTGTGGTTTTTCATACTTCCCCATTGGTTTGGGTGGAGTCTTTTCTAAACATAAAATCCCCATATCAATGGATAAATCTCAAAAATGTCACTTCAATATATAAAAGTACCTCACAAGGAATAATGCTGCGGAATTGAGGTTAGCATATTACTTATCGTATTGTTTTATAAATTTATATTTTACCATTTCATCAGGATCACCTTTCCATATAAATAAATCCCATGGTGGATTATCCTCGTTGAAGCCTTGACCTGAAATAAAAAATATTATTCCACCTTTCCCTCTCATATCTTCTAAAACATAAGTTATTTTTATACCTTCATTAATTCCAAAAAGGATACCACTGTTTACGTCCTTTTCAATCTTCCATGTACCATTTGTATTTAATTTCCTTAATTCATCGGTTGCAGTGTTTATAATGTTATAATTTAGAGATTTCAAGACACAAGTGCCATCTTTATTAATCATTATTTCAGCGCCGTCATCAGCTTTCCAATTCCCAATAAAGTAAGTATTCTCTATTTGGGGAGAATTACAGCCAAATAAAAATACAATACAACTGTATATTAAATTCTTCAATTTCATTATCGTCTCATTTGCAACGTTTCTGTCCATCTAAATGATTGTGAAGTTATTGAACCCATCCCTTTTCATCTTTTTTATTTATCACCTTAATTCCGCAGCATAAATTCTTGTGAGAACTCCAAGTGTCTGAGAAACAAAGTTCTCGAAACACTTGGATATGTCAGAAATAAGCCATAATAACTATATACTAACCATCTTCCATTTATATTTCTTTTTTTCTTTATTAAAAGCTTTGTTACTTATTTCTATGAAAAGTATATTATAATCATTATTTATTTTTTTCACCTCTGTCTTTAAATAATGGACTCTTTTTTGTTTATCTGTAACCTGCACTATTATACCGCTTTTATTGTAACCATAGGCAATAGTTGTTGCAATTATAAAACTGGAAGACCTTGTATATCTAAAGCCTGGCCCAAGTACAGGAAATCCTTGCGAATCTATTATCTCAAAATGCGCAGGATATTCATAAACTACTTGTGCGCTCAAATTATAGGGTAATTTTTCCCTTGGATCTGAACAAGAGAATAATACTAACACGAATATAAAAAAATATTTCATTATTGTACTGGCTTAAAAAGTAAGTTCGTGTTCGCATCTTATAATGTCTTAATTCTGCAGCATAAATTCTTGTGAGAACTCTAAGTTTCTGAGAAACAAAGTTCCCAAAACACTTGGATATGTCAGAAATTTCACCTATCTTGGTGCTGCAAACATAACAAGTAAGCAAAAATCTGACATGGCAAAGGTAGCAATTAAAAACGAGAATATCACTTCTTTCGGTGGAATTTATCACATCATGGACGTTTTTCAAAGTTGAGCTTTGAAAAACTTACCGAATCTGTATTTGGTAAACGTGGAAGTAGCGGCAAAGCATTCTGTTATGGAAGTATTTTTTGTGGTTTTTCATACTTCTCCATTGGTTTGGGTGGAGTCTTTTATGCTTAGAAAAGACCCAAGAAACACCGAAGCACCTCATATCAACATATAGAGCCCCAAAAAGACATCTCAACATATAAAATTTTCTCACAAGAAAAAATACTGCGGAATTAAGGTATATTAAAAAATAGGTTGTTTCTTACTTTAAAATAGGTTGTTTTTTTCTATCTTGCTTTTAATTTAGAAACCTATATGCCTTTTATTTTTCATCAATCACACGTCTGCAAGAACCACTTGTTGCAGACATTTTTACTTTAATCGCTTCATTCTAAATCCGCTTCAACCATTACGACATATAATCTATGGGAAAGCGGAGCAATTATAGGCTTGTTGCTGTCGCTAAAATTATGATTTTGATTGCTTCCAATTGTATTTTGTTGCTGTGGTTTCAATAAATTTTGAAAAATCTGAGGGCATAGATTGCTTGGGAATTAAGTAGCCTTGTACCTTTGAAATAAGAAGATAAATATGTGTTTGAGTTTCTATACTTTC
The DNA here is from genome assembly GCF_000613345.1 of Prevotella disiens JCM 6334 = ATCC 29426. GTDB lineage: Bacteria > Bacteroidota > Bacteroidia > Bacteroidales > Bacteroidaceae > Prevotella > Prevotella disiens. Next base: position 15,411 of record NZ_BAIS01000042.1, read on the forward strand.
GATAATTTTATCGTAAGGTAGGTTCGTGTTATCATATTCTGAAATAATTTCGAGGTGGTCGGTAAAGAAATTTGTTGCAATTTTTAAGTCTTGTAGTGCCTTGTTTTGCTCGTATGCTTTCTGTGCTTTTCGGTCTACTCCCTTTGTTATTTTCCAATTGTAATAAATTCCAAAGCACAAATAAAAGAGAGTGGCTGCGATATATGCTGTTGAAGAAGTTAAAAAAGCAGCAATACAGAAACCAAGAAAGCCTAAAAGAAAGAAAAGATTAATGATGATTGCATTGCGGCGAAGGTGAAATTGTTGGCGTAAAATTACTCTGTTGAACAATAAATGTTCTTCAGCAGTCATCTGAAATTTGAGTTGGTATAATGGTTCCATATTTGTATTTTTAATAAATCCTCATCAAGTGTATTTAAATTTTATCTGCAGCTGCATTTATTCTTTTAGCTAAATCAGTAAGAGCGTGTTTCAATTCTTGTTTCTCTTCTTCGGTAAATTCAACTATATTCTTTTCATCATCAATGCCATTTAAATGCTCATAAAGCCATTTGGGAGTTTTATGAAGATAGTTTCCTGCTACTTCTCGCCATGAAACAGCTAAGAGAATATCATCAATCTTTTTGCAAAACGCATCATAATAGGTTACTATGTGCTTTATTTTAAATGCTTCTGTTGGTAATTCGTCTATCTTTTTACCACTTTGCTTTTGTTTTTGCACAAGTCTAATGAATTCTTCGTTTGCGTATTTTTCAAATTCATTCCAATCTGTTCCACTATAAGTTAATGACCACTCTGGGAATAATGGACAGGTTGATTTGTATCCATTTTCTAATTTGGTAGTTAAAATAAAAATCATTTCCATATTTATAATCTTGCGTTTAAAGTTGCTTGAAATTTTACAAAGGGGTATTTACATTTGTATCAATAAGCATTGCAAAGATATGGCAACCGAAAGCAAAAGAAAATATCGTTAATTTCTAAGTGCATACTGCCATATCTTAATTGCAAAGATACAAAAAAGGCTGCAAAGAGCGAATCTTTGCAGCCTTTATATTGATGAAATTTGTTATAAATTAGAATTCTGCGTTCTTTGGAGTACGTGCAAAAGGAATAACATCACGAATGTTTTGCATACCTGTTACGAAGAGAATAAGACGTTCGAAACCAAGACCGAAACCGCCATGAGGACAAGTTCCGTACTTGCGGGTATCGAGATACCAATCGTAAACTTCTTCTTTCATGCCACGACTTTGGATTTCGTTAAGCAGTTTTTCATAACTCTCTTCACGCACAGAGCCGCCAATGATTTCGCCAATGCGTGGGAAAAGTACATCAGTACCTTGCATTGTTTTTCCATCAGCGTTCTTTTTCATGTAGAACGACTTAATTTGGCTTGGGTAATCGGTCATGATTACTGGACGCTTAAAGTGCTTTTCCACCAAATAACGTTCGTGTTCGCTACTTAAATCCATGCCCCATTCAGACACAGGGAATTCGAATTTAACGCCACTTTCTTGTGCTTTCTTTAAAATTTCAAATCCTTCAGTGTAGGTCAAGCGTACAAAAGTATCTTTGAGAACACCTTCAAGACGAGCAATAAGTTCCTTATCAATCATTTGGTTGAGGAACTCTAAGTCGTCCTTGCAATTATTCAATGCCCAACGAACACAGTATTTAATGAAGTCTTCTTCCAAGTCCATTAACTCTTGTTGGTCGATAAAAGCTACTTCAGGTTCTACCATCCAAAACTCAGCCAAGTGTCGTGGTGTGTTAGAATTTTCTGCACGGAATGTAGGACCGAAAGTATAGATAGCTCCGAGCGATGTTGCTCCGAGTTCACCTTCCAATTGTCCTGACACTGTGAGGTGGGTTTTCTTACCAAAGAAGTCTGCATTATAGTCTACTTCACCTGCTTTTGCCACACGGTCTAAGTCGAGTGTAGTAACTTGGAACATATTTCCTGCTCCTTCGGCATCGCTACCTGTGATGAGCGGAGTGTGGAAATAGTAGAAACCATGTTCGTGGAAATATTGGTGAATAGCCATTGCCATATGGTGGCGAATGCGGAATACAGCTCCAAAAGTATTGGTACGCAAGCGCATGTGCCCGTATTTACGCATATATTCGAAGCTTTGACCCTTTTTTTGCATAGGGTAATCGCTTGGGCAAAGACCATAAATTTCAATTTCTTTGCATTGAATTTCAGAGGTTTGTCCTTTACCTTGGCTTTCTACAAGTACGCCATTGACACTGATACAAGCACCTGTTGTAATGCTTTTCAATGTTTCTGCGTCCATTGAATTAGGGTCGACAACCACTTGGATATTCTTTATGGTAGAACCGTCGTTTAATGCAATGAAATCGACAGCTTTACTGCTACGGTGAGAACGCACCCACCCTCTAACATTTATATCTTTTCCAAAGTCGGTGCAACTTAAAGCATCGACGACTTTTGTTCTTTTCATTTATGTTTAGTTTATTAAAATCTTCCCATGCAGTTTATTTTGGCTTGCCAAATACTACATGAGAAAGATAGTTTATTTATTCGAAAGCTCCCATACGCAACATGTCTACCTCTTGTTCGGTGAGGAAACGCCAGTCGCCACGGCGGAGATTCTTCTTTGTAAGACCTGCAAATTGTACACGGTCGAGTTTTATTACACGATAGCCAAGGCTTTCGAAAATACGGCGAACAATGCGATTCTTACCGCTATGAATTTCGATTCCTACTTGACTTTGGTCGAGTGAGTCTGCGTATTCTATGGCATCAGCCTTAATTTCACCATCTTCCAACTCAATACCATCAGATATTTGTTGTAAAGTTTGTGGAGTTGCAGGCTTATCCAAGTAAACGTGGTAAACCTTTTTCTTCAAGAACTTAGGGTGGGTGAGTTTACTTGCAAGGTCGCCATCGTTAGTAAGGAGCAATACACCAGTAGTATTTCTGTCCAAACGACCTACTGGGTAGATACGTTCTGGGCAAATTCCCTTTACGAGATCCATAACTGTTTTGCGTTGTTGTGGGTCATCGCTGGTTGTAACATAATCCTTTGGCTTGTTCAAAAGAACATAAACTTTCTTTTCTAAGGTTACAGGTTGACCTTTGAAAGTGATAACATCAGAACGCAAAATCTTTGTTCCTAGTTCATTTACTACTTCTCCATTTACTGTAACGACACCTGCTTGGATAAATTCGTCTGCTTCACGACGTGAGCAAACTCCTGCATTGGCAAGATACTTATTCAAGCGCAATGGTTCATTAGGGTCGAAGTTTTCTTCTTTATATTCTATGCGCTTTTTGAGCGAATATTTTGCATTTGGGTCGTAATCGGCACTATGTTGGCGATAGCCACCTTGTTGTCCATAACCGCCACGATTGTTGTTGTAACCTCCTTGACGATTGTTGTTATAGCCACCACGATTTTGATAGCCACCGCCTTGACGATTGTTGTAGCCGCCACGATTGTTGTAACCTCCTTGACGATTGTTGTAACCTCCTTGACGATTGTTATTATAGCCTCCACGACTTTGATAGCCACCTTCTTGACCTTCGCCGTTGTTGTAGCGTGGGCGATAACCACCTTGTTGGCGATTTGGATAACCGCCTTCTTGTTCTTCCCCATTGTTGTAGCGTGGACGATAACCACCTTGTTGTGGGCGATTTTGATAACCACCCTGACGGTTGTTATAGCCTCCACGACTTTGATAGCCACCTTCTTGACCTTCGCTGTTATTGTAACGTGGGCGATAGCCACCTTGTTGGCGATTTTGATAACCACCTTGGCGATTTTGATAGTTATTGCCATAGCTGTTTGTGCGTGGGCGATAGCTCCTTGACGTTCTGCACCAGTATTCCCTTGAAGATTTGAACCGAATCCTTCTGGACGGAATCCTCCTTCTTCGGTGTTGTTTTCACGGTCTATTCCGTATGCGCGCTGCGACTGAATGCGTGGACGTTGTGGACGTCCTGTACTGTTGTAACTTCTTTCATAATAGCTATGTCCTGCAGATGAGTAGCCATCACGGTTATTCTCACTCTGTTCAGATAAGCCTTCTTTGTTTTCAAGTTCTTCTGTCATAGTTTTTTGTTTTTTTAAATTTATATTTAGCCTCCCGGCCGTTTATTCTTTTTCTTATATTATTTATTTCTTAATAATGTTTTCAGAAAACAATGTTTAGTCATTGTGTTTTCGCCTAATTTTTAAATGCCTGTATAATTTAATGGTGTAATATCCATCAATTCTTTTTTCACATCTTCACTCACGTTTAGGGCTTGAATGAACTCGTGAATACTTTCTGCGGTCATTTGTTGATTAGTACGTGTCAATGCTTTTAATGCTTCGTATGGGTGTGGGTAAGCCTCTCTACGCAATATAGTTTGTATGGCTTCTGCCACTACAGCCCATGTTTGTTCCAAGTCGGCTGTTAGCTTTTCTTGGTTCAATATGAGTTTTCGCAATCCTTTCAATGTGCTTTGAATAGCGATGATACCATGTCCGAAAGGTACACCAATATTGCGTAAAACGGTAGAATCGGTGAGGTCGCGTTGCAAACGGCTTACTGGTAACTTTTGTGCCAAGAACTGTAAAACTGCGTTTGCTATACCCATGTTGCCTTCACTGTTTTCGAAATCGATAGGATTTACCTTGTGAGGCATTGCACTTGAGCCAACTTCACCTGCCTTAATCTTTTGTTTAAAGTATTCCATAGAAATGTAAATCCAGAAATCTCGGTTAAGGTCGATGACGATTGTGTTAATTCTGCGCATGGCATCGAAGATACTTCCCAAGTGGTCATAGTTGCTTATTTGCGTTGTCCATTGCTCGCGTTCCAATCCAAGGTGCTTGCTTACAAATGTATTGCCGAATGTTTTCCAATCATACTTAGGATAAGCCACATGATGTGCATTAAAATTACCTGTTGCACCGCCAAATTTTGCAGTTAGCTTGCAACTTTTCAATGTTTCTAATTGCTCTTTCAGGCGATAAACAAACACTTCTATTTCTTTGCCCAATCGTGTTGGCGAAGCTGGTTGTCCGTGTGTTTTAGCAAGCATTGGCACGTCTTTCCATTCTTCAGCATAGGCTTCCAATTGTGCTATCAACTCTTCTACTTGTGGGTAGTATACTTCTGTGAGGGCTTCCTTAATAGAAAGTGGCACACTGGTATTGTTGATATCTTGCGATGTCAATCCAAAGTGGATAAATTCTTTATATGAGTCGAGACCTCCAATCTTGTCGAACTCCTCTTTTATAAAGTATTCTACTGCTTTTACGTCGTGATTGGTTACTTTTTCAATATCTTTCACCCTTGCCGCATCCTCTTCGGTGAAGTTATGATAGATGTCGCGTAGCTTTTTGAATAAAGTTTTATCGAAATCAGCCAACTGCGGCAATGGCAGTTCGCACAAGCTGATGAAATATTCAATTTCCACTCTTACTCTATATTGTATGAGTGCAAATTCTGAAAAATAGTTTGCGAGTTTTTCGGTTTTGCCTCTATAACGCCCATCTACGGGCGACACGGCGGTTAATACATCAAGCACCATAAGTATGTTTTATTATTCAATATGCAAAATTAGCTATTTAAAATGAATTGGTAGCAATAAATTCTAATAATATTTTGTAAAATTGAGGCTCTGATTGTTTATAAAAACAAAATACCTCACAACGTTTCGTTGCAAGGTAACCTCTATTACTTAACGTGGGCGTTGACGGATTCGAACCGCCGACCCTCTGCTTGTAAGGCAGATGCTCTAAACCAACTGAGCTAAACGCCCTCTAAAAAATATCCCTGCAACCCCGAAAGACCACAGGGAACACCCCTGTGGGCGTTGACGGATTCGAACCGCCGACCCTCTGCTTGTAAGGCAGATGCTCTAAACCAACTGAGCTAAACGCCCTTACTTTTCAGTAAGCGGGTGCAAAGATAGGTATATAATCTTTAAATTCCAAATTTTTACTCTACTTTTTTATACGTGCCATGAAAATATTTAGTAAAGCAAAGTAAACCAGCAAGTGCAAAATTACAAAATATTACCCCAATTTCTTATCCCGAATTGGGGTAAGTAAAAATTAAATGAGTCTTATCTACCCGTTTTGCACTTTGATGATTTCGTCTTATCTACCGAAGTAGAAATTAAATGAGTCTTATTGACCAACACTCTGTTAATAATCGCATAATTGTTTAAAAATGAACGAGTTGATTAACAAAATATAACTAAATAAATTTGGCTAAGTGTCTGATTTTCAGTACCTTTATAGTTGATTTAAGATTTTAAAAGTATGATGATTTCAGAACCACTTAGCCAATATGAGGAGATCCTCAAGAATGCAATCCGTG
>NZ_BAIS01000041.1 GCF_000613345.1 Prevotella disiens JCM 6334 = ATCC 29426
GTTTTTCCTTGTAGGGGCGTGATTTATCACGTTCCTATCAGCAAACAAATTATCTTTATTATTAGGAACGTGATAAATCACGCCCCTACACGTTGCCGAGTGCAGCTATATCTTATGCAAAGATATTACAAACGAGTGCAATGCAAAATTGTTTGCACATTGCCGAGTGCAGCTATATCTTATGCAAAGATAGTAAATCAAAATTCCTTTACCAAACTATTTGGTAAAAAAGTAAGATTGTACATGTTTGTACAATTCATTGTACACGCTTGTACAAAGGATTATACACGTTTGTACAAAGCGATACATATTATACCTTCGGATAAGAAGGTGTAAGGGAACAATGAATGCCGAATAATTATAAATTACCATAGGGCATGTTGTCCCAGTATAGGCACAATAAAAAGCGAGCAAATGGGTTAGAAACGCAAAAGAGCCTATTTTGGCGTGCAAAATAGGCTCTTTTGAGCATCAAAACAAGGGGTTTTGTTTTTGGGAGAATTAGAAAGGCGAATCCATTACCACACGACGACCGAAAGGATGGAGCGCAAGTCCTGCTAATTCGAATTGTTTACGAGCAAAGGGTATGCCGATAATGGTAACCAATAGGAGTAATCCGAACACAATATGGGTCAGCCAAATCCAAATGCCTCCTAAGAAAAACCACAGAATGTTCATGAACGTGTGCAAACACCCATGTGCTTGGCTATCATAGACCACATGCTGACCAAAAGGCCACAACACATAAATACCTATCTTGAAGGTTTGAAGGGCAAAAGGTATGCCCACAATGGTAAACATCAAGGCTAAACTCGCTGCGAAATATTCTAATGCTGCAGCGAAACCGCCAAAGAAGAGCCATAACAGATTGCCAAATATTTTCATTTTTAATTGTTTTTAATTGTTTTAAAAGAGTTTTGCACCTTACGCCCTCTCTCTCCTCGCCGACTATCGGGTAAGGCTCAGTTTAAGACTGACACCAAAATCATGCGTGGTAGTAGGATAGCTACTTGACGAAAGCAATGGTGTGTTGATTTGAAGGTCATAGTAAACGCTGGCAGTAATGAGTCGGCTCAACGTGTAATCGCCTGTAAACGATACTTTGAATGCCGTATTACCGCTTGAAGCTGCCGATGTTAGCGTAGCAATATCGCGCGTAATGGCTGCTTGCTGACGATAGCTTAGGTCAAAACGGAGGTTCAAATCACGGTTAATTCCACTCTTATCTTTAAAATTCAACCCCTGAGACATGCCGTCATCTTGCTGATTAGCTTTGCCTGCTTGCTTCTTCTTGTTCTTCTTCACCGCACGAGAGTTGCGTCCACCAAAGAGATTGAAGTTGTTAATGCGATAACCCAAACCAAAAACCCAATCTTTTGAAATGGCTTCATTGATTTGTACACTCGTCATAGAGAGCGAAAGCACACGAGTTTGGCGGTATTCCAAACGAGCGGTAAGGTTGTTTTGCATCGTAACATCAATACCCAAAAGTGGCGAGAATGCTTCGTTAATGGATACTTGCGATATGTTATACATCGAACTTGGTATTGGTGCGCCCGTCGTAGCATCAGTGATAAAGCCTAATCCGTTCATGTATTCTTGCCATGTACTGAAACTTTGATAAGAACCAACGGCGAAAATGCTCTTATAAGCGTGGTTGATATTGACACTCTTGAAGATGTTTTGGAACATTGGAAGACGTGATAAACCACTGTAACGAACGTTCCAGTTAGGCAATAAACTCTTGAGTGTAGGGAAGATAGATAGCCCATTATTGCTCATACTCGTGTAAGCATTGAGGAAAGCAGGTATCATTACATCGGCACTATACTGGTTGATAGTTCCTCGTTTCGGGTTAAACGCTCCGCCACCCATTGATGAAGGATAACGTGCGTCCATGTATTGGGTCTCAACACGACCACGATAGCTGTCGAGCGAATGGACAAACTTTTCGAAAGTTGCACTCTTATAACCGTTATTAGCATCGCCTTGACTTTCAAAAGCTGTACCAATCGAAATGGTTGTCATGGTCAATGTTCCACTTTGTGTGGTTGGATTGCCCTTATACATGTATTGAATGCTCTTTGAAACTGTTTCCATACGACTTGCAGTGAGGTCTATCTTAAAGTCGCGGAACGGCTCTAACGTAGCACGAAGTTGCAAGTCTTCGGTTTTATTCGTAGTGGCTGGTGTTGCAATACTGTCCGACATGAGCAACCAACGGTTCTCTCTTGCTTTTTCAATATAGCTGTCGCTGATGACACCAAAGGCAAAATCTAATCCAGGAGACATTGCCCCATGACCACGAGATTGCCCAAACGCATCGCCAATGGTAGGCATAAAGCCTGGTAAGGACATGGAATATTGGTTGCGATACGAGATACTTGCGTTGCGAACCATCATTAAAGCACGCGCAATACACTGCGCTGTCTTGTACCAACCCTTGTTCTCTAATGGTTCTTTTGGTGTAACAGTAAGTTTCAAACGGAGCAAAGAGTCGGTCTTATTGTAGAGTTTCACTCTGTTTTCGTCCATCTTTTTCCACTTCAACTTCACCGAATGACCTTTAGAATCCTTTAAAGAAAGGTTGAAACGCTTGGTCTTTTTCGAGTGCGAAACGATGATAGCTGTATCGGCAGGAAGGGTTATTTCTTGCTCAAAGCTCTTCGCATTTTTTGGCAACGCTCTCTTCTTGTCATCGTCCTCGTCCTTTATTTTCAACTTCTTATCGTTTTCTAATTTATTACCAAATTTCTTCGCAATATTTTCACCACGTGAAGACAAACTAAGATTCTTGGAGAATGAGTTAGAAAGCGATTTGCTAAACCGTTCATTGGTCTTTTTCAAGAACGGAATGTGATTGTATAAACGTTCGAAATTGATAGAACTATTGATATTCAAAGTCCTATTGCTGGTAATGGTATGCCCTAACGACTTACCATTCTCCAATTCTGTCCCACGCACCCAATTATAAGTTGCATTGTAATTGGCGTCTGCATTCAACCAATCAAAGGCAGGAAGCATATTTAACGGCAACTGATAAGAAAGATTGAAGTTCTGTTGGTAGTCCAAAGGCGTACCAAAATTCTTTATACTCGTCCAAACAGAGTCTTTCCATGCTTGATATTCATCGGCATAGAGGGCTTTATTTATCGGCGTATAAGGCTCTTCTATCTCGGCATGAGTAGCACTTTGGAAACTAACATGAAGGTTTCGAGTCAAATCCCAACGTATTGAGAAGTCGCGATTCCACAAGAATTGCTCATTAAAGGTAAGCGGCAACATGTTGTTCTCGGTCGACTCCATGTCGCGTTCTTGCAATTCGTAATAATTTCGAGTAATTTCTGTATTGAATGTTACATTCTGTGGCAACCAATTTAACTCGAAACGCTTGATAATATCAAACCATCTTGAATTGCTTTTTATCATCTTTCGGAACGGCTTAAATGGCTTATAAATTGGTGTCCAACTATAATTCATCGCACCACGCCAATTGTCTTCATTTTCAAAAACAGTGGTTTCGCCCGTTGTATGGGTGTGCGAATGACTATAAGAGAATGAGAAGTTGGCTGGGTCGTATGGCATTGGGTGGCGCTTATTCTGTATGCCTACACGCACATTCGATAGAGAAAAGTTCGTCGTTGTACGCTTTGTTACCGCAATGGATTCTATTGAGTCGCGCTCAATGTTATTTGCAGCACCATCAAGAGCAGCATTTAACTCCATATCGGTGTCCAAAGGATTGTATTTTGGACGGCGTTCGCTCTTGGTAACACTATAATATAAAGGTGCAGTAACCTTGGCTTTGTCGGGGAAGAACTTACCTAATTCGAAACTTGTGGTAACAGAAACATCTGTATTGGTTTCTTGTTGACGCTCGCTAACACCTTGTTCCAAACCACCAAAGCCGTCAGTACTATGACTGGCATTGACATCAATAGAACCAAAATCGGATAGTTGAATGTTCAATTGTCCATGTGCTGCCCAACCACCTTCATTGTTAAAGTCGAGCAAACGCAATTCATTCACCCATACTTCACCACTTTTCTCGCTATTAGAAAGGTTTCTTACACCTACAATCATGGTCTTTATCTCGCCCAAAGTAGGATTACCCATGACCGTAACTCTATTGGCTGGACGATTTTCATCATAGATAGAGAACTCTTTATTATAGCTTGCAGTACCATTTCCACGCCCTTGATTGCGCTTTTTCTTTACGTCTGTGAAAACAGAAATAGGCACATTCAACATATTTTCCTCAGGCCAAACCGCCTCACAACCCTGTCGTGAATAGGTGTCATACTGCCCTTCTGGAGTAAGTTTCAATGGAATTTCGTATTCGTAATAATTGTTCTTATAATCTGAACCCAAACGTATGAATACAGCCAACTGATTGTCTGTAAGATTGGTAACGTTCTGTTTCAACGCATTAGCGTGTACAAACATTTGTAAACGCTTATATTGGCGAATATCAAGGGTAGTATTTTTGTACACCGCCTTAGATTCTTTGTTGCCCAAATTGTTCACCGTAATCGCCAAAGCTTGCTCATTACTTTGCACAAGTTGAGGTTGTGTTGGGTCTTGTTCGCGTGAAATTCCAGGTGGAAGCACATAGTTTACAGGCGTTTTTGTATTGTTTTCTTCAATACTAACGGCACTTACTGACATCGAACCAGATGTTGAAGCAGAATTAGTAAGGTTTTGCTGATACTGACGCCACTCTCCACGAACCAAATCGAATGTACCAAATCGCAAAACAATAGGCTTTTCAAAGTTGGTAAGGAACATTCTCATGAAGCGAATGCTCGTGAAATCATTGATAGAACCTACTCTTTTTTGATATTCACGCACAGGTATGCGGAACTGATACCATGTAACTTCTTCCGATTTTCCATTGCGCAGCTTTGGCGAAGTTACACGTTTGTCCACAATATAGTTTTGTCCAACAACCAAATCCTCTGGTCGAATGCTCACCTTATATTGGTAATACTTTTCGTATTCATTGAGCGTGTAATCTTGATTAATATCTTCCACGTCTGGAGCAGTCTTATAAGACGTGTCATAACGTTCATTTCTATTGTCTGTATCGGGCGAGTTCCCTTGCGGATTGTTAATATGCTTGTAACGCTGAAGGATTGAAGCCTGCACTCTATCCCAATCAGAGCCACGATAATAGTGGTAGTCATCGTTGGCAGGGTCAGCCCAAATAGAGTCGAAAACAGCTTGATTGGTATGACTACGAGCATAAGTTAAGAAGTCTTGATAGGAAGCAAACTTTTGTTCTTCCTCATTGTTTAAACCGTTATAACCTAAGTCTTGCAAAGCACGGCTACCCTTTGTTGTTGCGAAAGCATAAGTTACAGTGGTTTGTGTTGGTATTTTACCCCATTGAGTAGTCGTCCATGATTGAGTTCCGTCCACAGGTAATCCACTTTCATAGAACTTTTTACCATCGCGAAGAATGTCTTCTGAAACTTCTCCGAGGTTAATATAGAAGTCGCCTCCATAGAGATTGCCGTCAGGTTGCTTACTTGAATAAATAAATGGGTCGAGTAACCAGAACTCAATGTACTCAATATTGGCTGTTTCGAAATCGTTTGTATCCAATTTACGCATCATTCCGCCCCATTTTTGTCGTGGGTTTGGCAGACGACCATTAAGGTCTAACGTTGGACTAAAGTTATATGGACCACGCTCTTGTGGGTAATAAGCGAGGTTAAGGATAGGCAAAGTTGAGGTAGACCCATTATAACTGCTTTGGTCACGGTTTGGGAAAAGTTCATGAACATAGACTTCACGAACATAATGGTTTGACAATTGTTCCAAATCGCTCTTGATATGACCAGGCGTTAGCGAGCTGCTACGGCGTGTAAACAATGGGTCTATGTTGTACCATGCCAACAAACTGCGGTTGAAACCACTTGAAAGAGTTGTTTTATCAGACGATTCCGAGAAATCGGTTGGTACACTTGATATAATCCAACTTGTTGGTTGGCTCACGTCAATCGTATTTTTTGTATTTTCAAAGTCGTCCAAATACGATGCTCTATCTTGTGTTCCCTTGCTTTGACCAGCAATTAATTGTGCAAATTCTGCTGTAAAAGAGATATGAGAAGGTTGCGTTAGATGCAAGAAAGGCAACTTATCGAGCATATTCGTGAGCCACTGACTTTCCTTTTTCCAACTCATATTGAGTCCCCAAATGGTATTGTTCAATGGTTCAGCACCCATATTTACCTTCGTTGTCAATGGCTGTTCAGACAAGTGCATGAACGTACCACCAAGCATAAAGTTCTTAGAAAAATCGTATTGCCAATTCAGTCCGAACATCGTTTTGCGCTCTTGCCCATAGTCAGACTGACTTTCCAACGACACATTTACGGAAGTTCCAGCGTCTATAATGCTTTGATTCAAAATGGTAACTTCGCCCGAATTATAATCAACACTATAATCTGAACCTTCTTGCAAAGTTACTCCACCTGCCGTTACTCTCACCGAACCTTGCGGAACATTGTATGCACCGAGTGAAATAACGTTAGCACTCGAACCACGAAACTGACCAATCAGCATGAATTTATCCTTCTCCGCTATTTGTTTTGCTATCGTTTTTGTAGAATCATATAGTTCTGTAAACGCATATTTTTGGGCGATATTAGCAGGAACACCCTTTGCAATCAAATAGTCTTGCATATACTTTCCGAAAGGTTCAGCTGCTGGAAAGAAGACACGTCCATCGGTTACGGTGTATCCAGGTACAAAGTCGAAGTAGCCATTTGGGTGTGGATTGTTGTTATTATCCAATCTATCAGCCCCCAAAACCTTAATCAAAGTTTGGTTTTTCACCTGTGGTTCAGGTATGTAAGAGAGATAAACGCCCGTTGTATCACTTTGATATTTAACATCTAAACGGAACTTATCCTTTTCGACTGTCGATGCTAAATAGTAGACATTCTTCATCATCAAGTCCCAGTTTGCCTGCTTTGGATTGTTGCTGGTGTTCTTCAACGACTTCACAAACAAAGCTTCTGCAACATTGGTTCGGTCGCTTGCAAACTCGCCAACTTGATAAGTTACGCCTCCCGATGTATATTCGTAAGCAATGGCAAGCACTTGGTCGGTTTGTAATCCTGTGCGCAATGAAACGTAACCGAGGGCTTGATTGACCGTATATTCAGAGCTATTAAGCAGTCGAGCATTCGATAATTTTTCGTAATCGACACCACCTACTAATCCCAATCCGTCCAAAACTGTTGCCGATTTATCAATGTCGCGTGCTTCAGGGTGGTTCTGTGCAATGGTGTTATACTCGCTATTGGCAGCATTTGACGGCACTGAACCGCTACCACTTCCCCACAAATCGGTTCTACTCACCTTTGTATTTTCACCTAAATCACTCAAAGCGACAATATTACGAGTATTGTTTGTCGTTCCCGTTTTGTTCGTAACCCATATTTCAACACGATTGATAGTGATACCAGTCGTAAGATTTGGCAACGTTTTCATGGCTCCGTCATATTGCGAACGGAAGGCTTGAGCGAGGAAGAAGTGGCGGTTTTCTTCGTAATCGGCAGCGTCTAATTCGAATGGAGTCAATTGTTTTCCACCCTTCGAACTTACGCTTTTATTAGAAGACTTCTTCTGTGAAATAACCGTTTGCAGTTTAAGTTTACCAAATTGCATATCGGTTCTGATACCAAAGAGCGACGATGCACCTTGTACCAACGAGTTATTAGACGGAAAAGTAACGTTACCGCCTTCCACCAACTTAATAATTTCGTCTTCTTTTCCTTCGTATTTCAGTTTAAAGTTTTGAGCATCAAAGTCGAAAGTAGCATCTGTGTTGTAATTAAGGTTCATGTTTACCTTATCGCCCACCTTACCATTGACGTTCAAATTTATCTTTTCATCAAAATTCATCGTTGTCATTTTTCGGTTACGAATAGGCAACGAAGGGTTATCAATATTCTTTAACGTTGCGCCAAACTTTAATTCAGCGGTTCCTTGTGTCTTTACACGCACACCACCTGGTCCAAAAATCTTTTCGGCAGGTCCTAAAGCAAAGTGTATATCGGTAAAATCGAACTTCTCTTTCCCTTTCTTTTCTAATATTTCTTTGTTCTTTTGGCGATAATAATCGGCAAAACTTTTCTTTTCGCTCCATGCTTTATACTCCTCTGGAGTCATCATAATTGGCGTTGTAATGTAGGTGTCGCCAATTTTATTTCCGATGATATACATACCCAAAGTGTCATTATATTCCACACTTTGCTTTAAGTTTTCAGGGCGTTTTAAGTCGTACGAACCTTGTTCAAGGTCGCTATAAGTAACAGGAGTAGTGCGTTGTACCTTCCAACGAGGGTGCAACAATGAGTCGGGTATATCTTCATTCTCAAGTTCAACATCGGGCATTTTAACTTTTTTCGTGGTGTCGAGAGGCGCAATCTTGTTGTGCAATGTACTGAAAAATGGCAGTACATTAGCCCAAGAGTTTCCCCACGCTATCAAGCTAATGCCTGTAAGCAATAGAAAAATGAAGAATATATGTTTACCTTGTTTCATGTATGAGAGCGTCGTCGTCCATCTTTTTCAGCCTTTTTGTCATCGTTAGGCTTACAACTTATGTTATTTTATTTGCTTCAACGCCAATTTTACCACTTGCTCTACTGGTAAATCTGGTTGTTCGGTCAAAATATCTACCACTACTTTAGCCGATGGCGCTGGCGAGAAACCCAACATCGTGAGCGCACCCACGGCTTCGTCCTTCACAGCATTATTAACATTGGCGGCATTTGGCTGACTACTAACGTGTAATTCCTCGGCAATTCCACTTTGAACAATCTTATCTTTAAGGTCAACGATGATGCGTTGTGCCGTTTTAAGACCTATTCCCTTCACTGCTTTCAACATTTTTTCATCACCATTAGCTATCACATTACACAATTCAGCTGGCGTTAAGGAAGAAAGTATCATGCGTGCCGTGTTTGCTCCCACACCCGAAACGGTAATGAGCAATCGGTAAAGTCCACGTTCTTGCTTATTGGCAAATCCGTAAAGCGTATAACTATCATCACGCCCACCCATACTAATCGCCTCATGAACAAAGAGTTTTACACTCTTCTTACCTTGTATAACTCCGTATGTATTAAGCGAAATATTAAGCCCATAGCCCACACCATTTGCTTCGACAACTGCCAATGCAGGGGTCAATTCTGCCAATTCGCCCTTAATATATTCTATCATAAAAGAATTTTCTGTTATAAAAACCTGCGAGCAGGTATTTTGTATATACCTTATTTATAACGACCATGTCGCTGCTTTATTGCATCATCGCAGAAAAAATGTGGATTTAAGCCTCAACAAACGATTTCGTTTTCAACAAACAAACGCAACGAAATTGATGAAAAAAGAAATTAGAAAAATAGAACAATCTTTCGTTTTGTTTTACAATACAAAACCCACCATTTTACAAAACCTATTGTTTTTAATAAAAAAACAGCCTATTTTGAGCCTCAAAACAGCCTGTTTTTTTATCACAAATAGCAAAGATTGAAGATATAAAAATATAAAATAACACAACTAATTGATTATAAATCACTTACAAAACACCATCTTCACTATTCAAAA
Organism: Prevotella disiens JCM 6334 = ATCC 29426; assembly: GCF_000613345.1. GTDB lineage: Bacteria > Bacteroidota > Bacteroidia > Bacteroidales > Bacteroidaceae > Prevotella > Prevotella disiens. The sequence goes on from NZ_BAIS01000041.1 coordinate 9,625, forward strand.
TTATAGCGTTTTATTACACGATTTTAGAACAATATTACATCAAAACAACTCCCATCAAATCAAAACATTTGGTGGAAGACGGCAAAACAAAGAAATAAATTTGGTGGAAAACGGCATTTTAGCATAAAACATTTGGTGGAAAAGAAAAAAACTGTAACTTCGCAAGGATTAAAACGGAGAATAAAAGATGGAAAAAAATAATTTTTCGCAGAAAACTATACGACCAAATGTTGAAATGGAAAGAACAAGACTCATGCGTCATTAGATGCGTTTTGCGAAAAATATTCTGAAAGAATCAAGAACAGATACCTTATATATACAAAGGATTTCGAAGCCAATCAAAACGTAATGCAGCTGCCTGTCTATATGACAATGTTTTTGTAACGGCATTTTTCATCAAGCTTTGAATTTATAGAGTGCCAAAAAGTAGTTAAATATTTTGCATTTCAGCCCTTTTATTGTAACTTTGTAGCAATGAATATACAAGATTCTAAGAACATACGAATGAGCGAAAACATTATTATTGTCGACGGAGATTACGTGGACAAAGTGGCGTTTAACCTCATTGTGAACTTCGAGCGAATGCTCAACAGACAGATTCCAGTGGCAGACTTTAGCCAATGGGTAGTTGCTATTGCGCTTGATGGCAGATTAAAGCCAGGCAATCACGAAACGCAAGTGGTGGTATTGCACGATAAAAATAATTCTAAATTTGAAAATTTCATGCCTGCCAATTTCGAAAGCGAACTAAATAAAAAGGCTTTCAAAGACGAACAATTGGGCGAATTTATCATTAACACCATTGCAACAGGTAGCCAAATGACCGATAAAGATGCGGTGCTACTTGATGTACTTAAAATAGCATTGAACCACAACGATGTGCATCGCATCATGATTGTGCCAAATGCCGAAGACAGCAACGTGTATGATGTCATCAGAAACACAGTGAAAGACGCTGACGACGAAGAGAAACACATTACGATGTTTGCCATGATGCCTATGGAAGGAGGCAACTTTAAACAACAAATATTGGGCTATCCGCTCATGAATGCAATGGGCATAAGAGCAGAAGAAATTAAAAGAAAAATAAAATAAAAAGATATAATATGGGAAGAGTACTTATGATTGGCGCAGGTGGCGTTGCTACGGTTGCCGCATTTAAGATTGTCCAAAATCAGGACGTGTTTACTGAGTTTATGATTGCAAGCCGTCGCAAGGAAAAATGCGACGAATTGGTCAAGGCTATCCACGATAAAGGCTACAAGGCTGACATAAAAACAGCGCAAGTAGATGCTGACGATGTGGAACAATTGAAGGATTTGTTCAATTCGTTTCAACCTGAATTGGTGGTAAACCTCGCTTTGCCTTATCAAGATTTAACCATTATGGAGGCTTGTTTGGCTTGCGGTTGCAACTATTTGGACACCGCAAATTATGAACCAAAGGACGAAGCTCACTTTGAATATAGTTGGCAATGGGCTTACAAAGATAAGTTTGAAAAGGCTGGATTGACCGCTATCCTCGGTTGTGGATTCGACCCTGGTGTATCACAAGTATTCACTGCTTACGCAGCAAAGCATTATTTCGATGAAATTCATTACCTCGATATTGTAGATTGCAACGCTGGTAACCACCACAAAGCATTTGCAACCAACTTTAATCCTGAAATAAATATCCGTGAAATCACCCAAAAAGGACTTTATTACGAGAATGGAGAATGGATAGAAACTGAACCTTTGAAGGTCCATCAAGACTTGACTTATCCAAATATTGGTCCTCGTGATTCTTATTTAATGCACCACGAAGAGTTGGAATCGTTGGTAAAGAACTATCCAACCATTAAGCGCGCTCGCTTTTGGATGACTTTCGGACAGCAATACCTCACTTATTTGGATTGCATACAAAACCTTGGCATGAGTCGTATTGACGAAATTGAATACGAAGCACCATTGGCTGACAACTCTGGAAAGACTGCAAAGGTTAAAATTGTGCCATTACAATTCCTTAAAGCCGTATTGCCTAACCCACAAGACTTAGGCGAAAACTATGACGGAGAAACCTCTATCGGTTGCCGCATTCGTGGTATTAAGGACGGAAAGGAACAAACTTACTATGTTTACAACAACTGCAAGCATCAAGAAGCCTACGAAGAAACGGGTATGCAAGGCGTAAGTTACACCACAGGTGTGCCTGCAATGATTGGCGCAATGATGTTCTTCAAAGGCATTTGGCGCAAACCAGGCGTTTGGAATTTGGAAGATTTCGACCCAGACCCATTCATGGAACAACTCAACAAACAAGGTTTGCCTTGGCATGAAGTGTTCGGGGGCGACTTAGAGTTGTAAGCTGTAAGAACAAAGAAACGCTTTCAATCATAATATGGCATGTTCTTTAGACTTCATTGAATTTGTTTGCGAGCAAATAGCCCCTGTTGGCGACATCAGATACAGAAAAATGTTTGGCGAATATATGATATATGCCAACGAAAAACCTGTCATCATCGCTTGCGATAATATTGCTTTTGTGAAGCAACACAAAGCGATAGAAACGTTAATGGTAGGAGCTGAAAAAGGATTTCCCTATGATGGAGCTAAAGAACATTACATATTAGACGTTTCAAAAGCTGACAACGCTGTCCGAGTAGTTACTATCTTAGCAGAAGTTTTGCCGTATCCTAAAAAAAGAAATAAGCAAAAGAATGCGCTATAACCAATGAATATATACAAACTATTAAAGGTTTACCAAAAAATAAAAAGCCCAAAAGTAAAACTCTTGGGCATTTTGGCGTTGCACATAACCAAGCGGCGTTATTTGAGTTTGAATATAGATCCAGCATTAGCTTGTAACTTTCGCTGTCGAATGTGCTATTTCAGCGACAACGAAGCGGCAAGAAAAAACAAAAAGTTTAAATTACAACGTAAAATAAATACAAAATGGCAAAAGAAAATAAAGAAGAATTATCTGCTAGCGAAGGCAAATTGAAAGCCTTGCAAGCAGCGATGTCGAAAATAGAAAAGGACTTTGGTAAAGGCTCTATCATGAGAATGGGCGACGAGCAAATAGAAAACGTGGAAGTAATCCCAACAGGTAGCATCGGACTTGATGTTGCTTTAGGCGTTGGTGGCTATCCTCGTGGACGCATTATAGAGATATATGGTCCTGAAAGTTCGGGTAAAACAACGCTTGCCATACATGCTATTGCAGAAGCACAGAAGGCGGGTGGTATCGCAGCTTTTATTGATGCAGAACACGCTTTCGACCGCTTTTATGCTCAAAAGTTAGGAGTTGATGTTGATAATCTTTGGATTTCACAGCCTGATAATGGTGAGCAAGCATTGGAAATAGCCGACCAATTGATTCGTTCATCGGCAATTGATATTCTCGTGGTGGACTCTGTGGCTGCGCTTACGCCTAAAAAAGAAATCGAAGGCGACATGGGCGACTCTAATGTGGGCTTACAAGCACGTTTAATGAGTCAGGCTTTGCGCAAACTTACCTCTACCATTAGCAAAACAAACACCTGCTGTATCTTCATCAACCAGTTGCGTGAGAAGATTGGAGTGATGTTTGGCAATCCTGAAACAACAACGGGTGGTAACGCATTAAAGTTTTATAGTTCTGTAAGATTGGATATTCGTCGTGTTACTTCGGTGAAAGATGGCGACAATATCATTGGTAATCAAGTTCGTGTGAAGGTTGTAAAGAACAAAGTAGCCCCTCCTTTCCGCAAAGTAGAGTTTGAAATTCTCTTTGGCGAAGGCATTTCTAAGGTAGGCGAAATCCTCGATTTGGGTGTGGAATACAACATCATTCAAAAGAGTGGAAGTTGGTTTAGCTACAATGGAACTAAGTTAGCACAAGGCAGAGATGCTACAAAAACTATGTTGAAAGACAATCCTGAACTCGTTGAAGAGGTTAGCCAATTGATAAACGAAGCCATTGCTGCTAAACAAAACGCATAAAAACTTATAAGAAAAAAGACGAAAGAAAGAGTCATATCCCCCTTCTTCCGTCTTTTTTATGTATTTTGAAAAGGAAGAGAATAGATTTTACCTTATAATAGAATTGTTTTTTAATTTAAATCATATATTAATTTAAACTATTTATTAATACATAACGCAATAAAGAATATGTTTGACAAATTAAACGCATACGAAAAAGCAATTGTAATGTTCTTTGCTATCAATTATGGCAATGAAATTACAAAGAAAATTTACACAAAATACGCAGCAAAAATAATCCCTCAACCTTTTTGTTACGAGGTTTTAGAATCGTTGATGCAGCAACAATTTGTCAGCAAAGTAGTTAGTTATTATTCTGCAAAGAGCATTTATCAGCTTAAAAAAGAATATGTTTTAAAGGCACTTTACGAGCTAAAAAAGAAAGAAAATATTAAACTTTATAGGTCGTTTACAACTATAACAGAGCATATTAGCGTGCTTTCTTACAGTTCAAAAAAGATAATTAAAGATTTATTGGAATTACTTTCAAATCCAAAATCTTTAAAGAACCTCATCTATTTTCAATTTTCCGTAGACGAAAGAGTACCCTTTATAACGCCCATTATTGGTCTTCCTGAATTTGATTTCTTAATATCAGAACTCAGAGAAGACACATTAATCACTATACTCACCCCAAAATGCAACGAAATTATTGACAATGACGTGGCATTTCCATGGGAAAGAATCCTCCAATTAATAGAAAATCGCAAAAAAGACAGTTCGTATCATGAACTCATCAATTGTTTTGCGTTCTTCTATTACATAGCAACAGGAAAAATTTGCATTGACCTTGCAACTACAATTGCCGATAAATACACCTTGCAAATAGCCGCCATTCAACAGCTATACAAGAAGAATTATGAGGCAGCAGGTAAGCTCTATATCAAAGCGATGCAATCTTTCAATAATTTAAATCATTCAAAAAATATATTTTCAGATACTATCAGCAACTATTTTTATGCCCTTGCCATGTTGCTTACCAATAGCAAATCGAGCATAAAGAAGTTGGAATTATTGTCGAAAAAGGAAGTATCAAATTCTAACATCTTTCTTTTTACCTTTGTAAAAATCATTTACAATTATTTTATTTTACATAAAGACCTTCCCAACTCTACGAGTACCGAAGTAGGGTTCTCAACCAATGAAAATGTTACTTACCTTTATTTTATTTGGACACTCCTTAAACGCCTTGAAAAAGAGTCGGAAAAAAAATACAGAATAGACCTTACCCGACATCAACCCACCGCTGCTTTTTTGCGCAACGAAATGAAACCAATGGGCATTGTCCCCGAATCGGATAATGTAGAAGACCTTTTTGGCGGCTCATCTATCATAAACGAGATAAGAATTACCCCACTATGGCAAGCTAAATTAGAGGCTATTATCAATGAAGCCAATCAAAAAAAGGAAGAAAAAGCGTTAAATGCACAACAGAAAAAAATAGTTTTCCATTTAGATTATGGCTACATTACTCCAATTGAAAAGAAACTTCTCAATAGTGGGAAATGGTCTGTTGGCACAAAAATGACAATGAATAAGTTTATGCAATTGGATGAATCCTACTTAGATGATAGCGACCGCAAGATTCAAAAGGGCGTACAGGCGTGGTCGTCATTGTTAAGTTTTTATGATAATATCCACCTTTTCATCGGCTGCAACCATATCTATGCTCAGCTTAACAACGAAAGAAAGCTCGTCAATGTACACTTAGACAAGCCATTTCTAATTATCAATAAGAAAAAAAATGGAAGTTTTGAAGTTTCAAGCAACATCTCTGAAGCCGAACCTGTTAAAAATAGATTCTATTATATTAAAAATTCAACTTTCGATTATTCCGTTTTTCCAACCTACGGAGTACGAACTCAACATTTACAACCAACTATTAAAAACTGAAATTTTTCCTGCTGAAGCCGAGCCATTGATTACAAAGTTGATTAAATCGATAGGTGGAAAAACCGAAATTCACTCGAATATGGTTAGCGAACTAAACGATATTCAGCAAGAGAAAGCCCCTTCTTTTGTTACTGTTCGCATTGTTCCAGCTCAATACGACACCTTTAATCTTTCTTTTTTCATAGAATATTCCGACCTACTTTCGTTTATTCCTGGCGAGGGTAATGTGGCTACAATCATTGAAAAAGACGGAAAACGTGTCAATATTTTGCGTGATTTGGAAGCCGAAAAAGCCAATTTACAACTTATTATCAACTCATTAGAAGGTTTTGAACCACTATCCGACTACACGTTCGACGATACCTTGTATTCTAAAGTAGCATTTTCCCTTTCTACTTTCCAACTCTTAAAATTTATGGATTGGGCTAAAAAGCACGAAGACATCTGTCAATTGGAATGGCCAGAAGATGCTGCCTTGAAGTTTCATCAGTCTGTTCAAAGCAATAAACTCAACCTTTCTTTCAAGCAAAAGAATGGTTGGTTTGAGGTGGAAGGCGATGTTCAGATTGCTGAAAATGAAATAATTTCCTTGCAACAGTTATTGGAAATGATGCGCGATAGTTCTCAAAAAGGGTTTATTCGTATAGGCGATAAGGAGTATATTACCCTCAGCAAACAGTTGGAGCGCATCTTAAAACAATTGGATACCGCAACTTCCGACAATAGAAACCACCTTCAAATAGCACCAGCAGGTGTGGGCTTGCTCAACGATATTCTCTCCGACGAAACCTTAAATATTAAAGGACAAGAAAACATGGAGAGCCTTCGCCAACGCATTGCCGAAAGTTCTAAATTGCAACCTCGTGTACCTAAAACTTTAAAAGCCGATTTACGCAAATATCAAGAGGAGGGTTTTGAGTGGTTATCACGTGTAACATCGTGGGGCGCAGGTGTGTGTTTGGCTGACGATATGGGTCTTGGTAAGACATTACAAACCATTTCTTTACTTTTGGAACAGAAGAAAGAAGGGGCATCATTGGTCGTTGCACCAGCCTCAGTTGTACCCAATTGGCGCAACGAAATTCGCAAATTTGCCCCATCACTCAATGTTTTAATCCTCAATTCAGCCGATGACCGTGCGGCAATGATTAAGAAAGCTAAACAGGGCGATATAGTTTTGGCAACCTACGCATGATCAACATAAATGAGGCAGAACTCATTGAGCAAGAATGGAATGTGATTTGTTTAGACGAAGCACACACTATCAAAAACCCAACCACTAAAATGTCGAAATCGGCGATGAAGTTGCGTGCCAAAAGAAAGGTTATTCTTACGGGTACACCTATCCAAAACCACTTGTCAGAGCTATGGAATTTGTTCCAATTCATTAACCCTGGCTTGTTGGGGAGTGCCGATGCGTTTAAGAAAAAGTACATTCTACCAATCGAAGGCGACCGCAATAAAAGTCGTCAAATACAACTCCGCAAACTCATTTCGCCTTTCCTTCTTCGCCGAACAAAGGGAGAGGTTATTGAGGAACTGCCCGAAAAGAACGAAGTTGTGCGCCCTGTCGAACTATCAGACACAGAAATGGCACGGTATGAACTACAACGAGCGCAGGCAGAGGCTATGGTTGAGGTAGAAAAGAATGTTAGTGTCAGCACGTTAGCCGAAATAACTCGCTTGCGACAATTGGCTTGTAGCACAGCTTTAGTAGATAAGAAATGGGAAGGAGTAAGTTCTAAAACATTGGCATTCATTGATTTGGCTGAAAGTTTAAACGATAGCGGCAACCGTGCTTTGGTGTTTTCTCAATTTACAAGCTATTTTGCTGAAATCAAAAAGATGATGGATAAAACCCATTTGCCTTACCTTTATTTAGACGGTAGCACACCAATGAAAAAGCGTGAACAATTGGTACGTGAGTTTCAAGAGGGCGATTGCCCATTTTTCCTCATCAGTTTGAAAGCTGGTGGCTTAGGTTTGAACCTTACGGGGGCTAATTATGTCATTCATTTAGACCCATGGTGGAATCCTGCCATTGAGCAACAAGCCACCGACCGTGCCTATCGCATTGGGCAAGAACAAGATGTTACGGTTTACAGGCTTATTGCTCAACATACCATAGAGGAGAAAATTCTCCGCTTACACAAAACAAAACGCGACCTTGCCGACTCATTATTAGAGGGAACGGATATGGCACACGCTATGACACAAGCTGAATTGTTAGAACTTTTGCGCAATAAATAATTTTTAAAGAACTACTTATAAAATGGAAAAGAATATCATCAACGAATTTGAACAGACCATAAAAGATGATTTATACCAATATTTATTGTTGCACAAGGAAGTAGATGAGCGTCTGCCAGAGGCTCCCGACCTTGACGAACTTTGGGTAAAGATAGTCGAAGCTTATATGCCTGATGCCATTCGTGAGTTTCCTGCCTATCCAACAGTTGCCCTCGGCTGGATAATGTATGTGGGTATGGCTCTTGCAAAATATTGGGACGAAGATTGGGCTTTATATAGTAAGGTGGAAAACCTGTATGCCTATCTTCGCGACCAAACCGATTTCGACCATACGGACGACTATATCCGTGAAAAAGTGCTATTGCTTTCTGCTGACGAGGCGCAAAGTTTGGAGCAACTCGTAGGCGAATGTGCTGCACGAACTTACAATAAATTGCGCCGCTTAAATGTGGAACCTGGCACAAAAGAGGCTTTCAAAGCCTTTGTAGCTGCCCTTCATCAACTCTATAATTTTGGTGTTGCAATGGAACTCAAACGTTTAGGCTATAAAATGACCGCCATACAATAACCCTTTTAAAAACTACTAACATGGAAGAACTAAAATGCCCGAAATGTGGAAGTGTATTTACAGTGAACGAAGCCGACTATGCTTCGATTGTAAGTCAAGTAAAAACCGATGAATTTCATCGTGAAATAGAACGTCGATTAAGTGAGTTGAACGAGAAACATGCTGCCGAAACCGAACTCGAAAAGTCGAAAGTGGAACAGAAATTCCAATCAGAGCTCAACAAACGAGAACAAGAATTGGCGCGTAAAGATGCTGAAATAGACCATGTAAGAACTGAACAAATGGCTGAAATAGCACGCCTTAAAGCTGAAATAGCCAACATGAATAGCCTTAAAAAGAGTGAGGTCGCTTTAGCAAAAGTGGACAAAGACAAGGAAATTTCCGACTTAAAAGCCCAATTAAAGGAGTATGAGGCTGCAAAGCAAATTGCGATTATGCAAGAAAAAGAGCGGGCTTCGGCTGTCCTTCAAGAGAAGGAACGCAAGATAGAACAACTTCAATCGGAGGCAAAACTCCATTCGCAAGAGGCTCAACTCAACGAAGTGGCACTCAAAAAGAAGCATTCTGACGATATGCAACGTATGCAAGAAATGGTCGATTACTACAAGGATATGAAGGCAAAGCTGTCTACTAAAATGGTAGGGGAAACGCTTGAACAACACTGTGCTACCCAGTTCGGACAATTTTTGCGTCCTATTATGCCTACAGCTTACTTTGAAAAGGATAACGATGCAAGCGATGGCACAAAAGGAGACTTCATTTTCCGTGATTTAGAGGATGGTCTTGAATATGTTTCCATTATGTTTGAAATGAAAAACGAAATGGACGAAACCGCCACAAAGCATAAAAACGAAGATTTTTTAAAGAAACTCGACGACGATAGGCGCAAGAAGAATTGCGAATACGCAGTATTGGTCAGTTTATTAGAGCCTGATAGCGAACTTTATAATGGTGGAATTGTTGATATGTCGCACCGCTTTGAGAAGATGTATGTCATTCGTCCGCAGTTCTTTATCCCTCTGATTACGCTCCTGGTGCAAACTTCAAAAAAGAGTTTAGACTATAAACGACAACTCATTGCAGCACAAAGTAAGGAGGTAGATGTTACCAATTTTGAAAATAAGATTGAAGATTTTCGTTCGAAATTCATGCGCCATTACGAGCTACATTCTAAGAAATTTACAAGTGCTATTGAGAGTATTGATGCTACAATCAAGAAACTCCAAAAGGTGAAAGAGGAACTTCAGAGTTCTGAAAACAATCTCCGCTTGGCCAATCAGGACACGGAAGACCTTACAATTCGTAGACTCACTTATAAAAATCCAACGATGAAAGCCAAGTTTGATGAGGCTCGTGAACTGTCAAAAGGGTAAATCCATTCAAAAATCTAAACGTAATAGAAGTTTGGGAGGCTAACATCATAAAGCAAAAGCAATAAGGGCGTGTTTGATTACACGCCTTTTCTTTTTAATCAAAAAGACTTATAACACCCTTTTTTATGTTTTTAAAGAAGTCTGTCCAACTATTTGACTTCTCTTTTTGCGGTGTTGCTGACTTTGTAACAGGTTTGTTGGTAGGCATTGTTGCAGACTTTTGCCCCACTTTTTGGTTTCTTTTTTGCGTTGTTGCCGTTCTCGTTTTCTTTGGGTGCAACGTTGTTTTAACCTTCCTTTGTATTGTTTTTGGTTTATCGTCTTTCCCTTCTGCTTCCCATTCAGGTATAAATTCGTAGCAAACACCCGCTAAACCATATTCCACTTCAGGTACTTGCAAAACATTTTGTTCAGAAGTATATGGAATTTCTACATCTTTTGGCATTACTTCCACCTTTATATAAGCCACGCCTGCCGATAGCATTCCTAATTCTCGTGCTGCTGCATAAGATAAATCTACAATTCTTCCCTTTATAAATGGTCCACGGTCGGTAACTCGCACAATACATGAGTTACCATTTTTTGTATTTGTAACCCTTAGTTGTGTTCCAAAAGGCAATGTTCTATGGGCGCATGTGAAATCGTTACGGTCGTAACGTTCGCCATTGCTCATCTTTCTTCCGTGCAAACTATTACCATAATAAGAGGCTTTACCGCTTGATTGTGCATAGAGCGCAGTCGAAGCCGTAAAGCCTATTATAGTTGTTGTTACTACGAGGAGATTTCTAAATTTATCCATAAGCGATTTTTATCAGTCCCCCCTTAGTAATGTATTTTTTAATCCCTCCCACTTTGTTGTGGGAGAGATTGGAGAACCTTATTAGATTACACCTTGTTCAAGCATAGCCTGAGCTACCTTCATGAAACCAGCGATGTTAGCACCCTTAACGTAGTCAATTGTACCATCTTTTTGTTCACCGAACTTAACGCATTGTTCGTGGATACTTTCCATAATCCATTGCAACTTGTCGTTTACTTCAGCAGGAGCCCAGTTCAAGTGAGCAGCGTTTTGTGTCATTTCAAGACCAGAAGTAGCTACACCACCAGCGTTTACAGCCTTACCAGGTGCGAAGAGGATACCGTTCTTTTGGAAGTAGTGGATAGCACCTGGTTGGCAACCCATGTTTGAAACTTCGCAGCAGCACCAGCAGCCGTTCTTAACCAATTCTTTAGCGTCGTCTTCGCTAAGTTCGTTTTGGAATGCACATGGAAGAGCGATGTCAACAGGAATGCTCCAAGCCTTCTTACCAGCTGTGAACTTAGCTTGACCTGGGAACTTAGTAGCCATATCTTCTACCTTGTTGCGGTTAGAGCTACGCATTTCGAGCATGTAGTCAATCATTTCCTTTGTGATACCTTCTGGGATTTCGCAAACACCATCAGGACCAGAGATTGCAACAACCTTACCACCGAGCTCTGTAGCTTTTTCTGCAGCACCCCATGCTACGTTACCGAAGCCAGAGAGAGCAATCTTCTTACCCTTAATATCTTTGCCAGCCTTCTTGAGGAGGTGCATTGTGAAATAAAGAGCGCCGTAGCCTGTAGCTTCTGGACGGAAGAAAGAACCACCCCATGTCAAACCTTTACCTGTGAGCACACCTGTGTGGTATTGACGAGTAAGTTTTTGGTACATACCGTTCATGAAACCAATTTCGCGACCACCAACACCTACGTCACCAGCAGGAATATCTTGGTCTGGACCGATATTGTGGCGGAGTTCAAGCATGAATGCTTGGCAGAAACGCATGATTTCAGCGTCTGACTTACCAACTGGGTCGAAGTCTGAACCACCTTTACCACCACCCATAGGCAATGTTGTAAGTGCGTTCTTGAATGTTTGTTCGAAACCGAGGAACTTCAACATAGAAGGTGTAACTGCCTTGTGGAAACGGAGACCGCCTTTGTATGGGCCAATTGCGCTATTGAATTGTACGCGATAACCAAGGTTAGTTTGAACTTTACCGCTATCGTCAATCCATGTTACACGGAAAGTGAAGATACGTTCTGGTTCAACCATTCTTTCAATAATCTGAGCCTTTTCGAACTCAGGGTGTTGGTTGTAAACTTCCTCGATAGATTCGAGAACTTCTTGTACTGCTTGCAAGTACTCAGATTCACCTGGATGTTTTTGTTCCAGGGTCTGCATGATTTTTTTGACTTCCATAGTAATTTTGAAAATGTTTATGTTAGTGTTTGTCTTTCTAAACTATACCGCAAATTTATTCAAATTAAATCAGAATGCCAAATAAAACCCCATATTTTTGGATACTTCCTAACAATTTTTAAAGTCTCGTTGCTTTTATTTTTTATTATCAGTTTGCAAAATAACAAATTAATAATCAGTTTTGCAACTATAAGCAAAGTTATTGCCTCATATTTTGAAATTTTTGTTTTATTTTAAGTTTTACCAATGAACAATTGGTCATTTCTTAGTTGTTAATCTTTTTAACGTTATAAATTGCGGTTCGCTTGACTTTCTTTGCGGATAGAAGGAACACTTACTACACCTTTCTGATTTGAAAAGTGGAATGATTTTCGTCCTGAAAAATTAAAGAATTATTGGTCAAAATGGTTGTAAATTGTTCTATTATCGGGTTGAAAAGAGAAATGATTAAGGCGAAAATATCACCTTTGTAAACAGTTGATTATGAATTGGTTGCAAAGACCCACCGCTTTTCGATTTAAAAACCTATTGTTTTGCACTTCAAAACAGCCTATTTTGAAGCGCAAAATAGGCACTATTCGTTTTCATAACGAGGAGTTGTTTGTTCTTTTTCCGCATAAGTTAAGGAATAGAGCGTAAAAACGAACGAGAAACATGGCTTTTTTTTCAATTATAGTGGATAAGAGCCGAGAGATAGCCTCATTGGACAATCTACTATATTATATTAAGGTGGAAAAGAAAAATTTTATTT
>NZ_BAIS01000040.1 GCF_000613345.1 Prevotella disiens JCM 6334 = ATCC 29426
AAGCCCTGCACTTGGGCAGTTTCGAGCATGCGCAACGCCACATTATCGCCCTCCTTGAGTGTCGCTGTCCTGTCCACCACCACGCTGAGCGTGTTGCGGGACACGGCAGCAACCGCACTCGTGAGCGAATGAAAGCCCATATTGCGTGGCTTCGTGCCGTATTGCTGAACAAAGTCGGCATCTGTCATCGGCTGGTCGAGCGAAGACACCACCTGCTTACGTTCTGCCAATACCTCCATTGCAGGAAGAGAACCGGCTACCGATACTTGTTTTGTTGCCGATGTTTTCAAAGCACCTTTTTCCTTTGCGGGTGTAAAAGCATTGGCAGCAGTGGTAGTTGAAGAAGACTGTGGCAGATACTTTGCCGCCATTTGGTAACTCTTTTCCATAAGTGCGAGCTGTCGCTTCTCCTCCGCATCCTCATTCTCGTTCTTCGCTGCCAACTCCTTTTTGAGATTATCCAACTCCGAGCGCAGTGCCTCACGCTCCTGCTCATTGGGGTCGGGCGCATAAAAAGAGTTCAGCAGGCGGTTGTTCTCCTCATAGCGGTGCATCGAACTTTCAATCTTTGCCGTCGAAGCGGCTGCTTCCGCACGCTCGCTTTCCGAGGGGGCGGTATTACTATCAAAGTAATCCGAAAGCCTGCCCATCTCCTCGCGTGTCTGTTCGTCATGGCGGCTCTTGTCGCCCAATTCGTAGGCTTTGAGTTTGTTTCCCGTCAACTGTTCGGTGGTCGCCTGCGGTATGCTGTCGTTCAGTCCCTGCTGCGCCGCACTCTTGTCCTTGTCCGACGGGGCAAAGATGAACCACATCGAGAGGGCGAAAAGCAGTCCCAGCCCACCGAATACCAGTCCTTTTTTCAGTTGTTCTTTCTGTTTATTATCCATTTTCATTACTGTTAGTTGAATATTGTTGATAAAGTCGTATAAATACGCTATCTGTATGGATGTCGCTGTCTATTATTTTTCCCTTGGGGATAGGTAGTCTTTCCTCCTTATCGTGCGGCAGGAAAAACTGCGCTATCATCACTAAGGAACAGACGAGATAGACAAAACTTAATCCGAACACAATCAGCTTGCGCTGCCTTGCCGTGAGCCTGTCGCAATGATGGCGGAGCCACAAGTGCGCCCTCAGATAGTACCGTGCGAATGAAAATCCCCTTGTCCTTTTCATCGTGCTATCGTTTATAGGTTTGGAGGTCTTGATTCTGTCGCACCATAAACTGCTCCATGAGGAAGCCCTGCGGATTGTTGTCCGAGCGGACAGAGTTCTGCAAGGTGCAGGTCGTTATCAGGTTACGCTCCGTGATGTTGCTCGGTCGCACGATGAACTGACGGGCGTAGGTCGTTACCTCGTAGGGGTACACCTCGAAATTGCAGCGGATGGAGTCCACCTCAATACGCTGATTGACATTGCCCGAAATGGCACGGTTGTAATAGCCCTTTTCCGCCAAGTCCTTGTAATAGTTGAACGCCGACTTGTCGCAGAGCAGAAAGGCACGCTCCATGTTCTTCTCGATGGCATCCTTATCGGGCGCGATGGTGAAGAACAGTTCATGGAAACGGCGGACGTGTTCCCTCGCTTCCACAGGGCGGTTCTTGCTAGCATCCTGACTCAGTGCGAGCATCAAGGATTTTCCTTGGTCAAGCACATAGATTTTCTCTCTTTGCTCTTTGGCAAAGCCATACGAGGCATAGACGGCATAGCCGCTGACCGCCACGCATACGATGGCAAAGACAAAGGCATAGAGCCTGATCTGACGGAATGAGGTCTCTATATTGGTGAGTGATTTGAATTCCATTGTTTTTTTCGTTTTTTGTTATTTACCTTTGAGTAATGCACCCTTGATACGTCCGATGGCATTGCCTGCAACGGCTCTGGCTCCACCTGCCAAATACTTGCCTCCGGTGTATGCGCCCTGCGCTCCACGTTGAGCCGTCTGATTGACGTTGCGACCGTATGAGCCGATGCCGCCACCCGCTTCGATAATCCAGCCAGCGACCGTTGGAACACAGAAGTAGCCCACGATACCGATGAGGAAGAAGACGATGTGATACCAACTGCCCGCATCGGGGAGGAAATTCGGATCGCTAAGGGTTTCAATATCTTTCTGCACCATCAGCACTTGTATCTTTGTCAGAAGGGCGGTCAAGATGCTGCTCACCGGTAGCCATAGATACACCGATATATAGCGAGAAAACCAAGCCGTCATCGACCCCGAAAGTCCGTCCCATACGGCAATGCCGAATACGACGGGTCCAAGAATGGAGAGCACAATCAGAATGAAAGTGCGCAGCGTGTCAATAATCAATCCCGCAGCGTGGAAGAGTATCTCCATAATATCGTGAACACACTTCAAAATCCATTGTTTCATTTGGTAGGCAGAGCGTTCCGCATACATTCCCGCAATGGTTATGGCATCCTCCGGACCGACGATGCCCATCTCTTCTATCTTTTGGTCAAAGGCTTCATTCGATACCAAAAATGCCGTTTCGGGGTTGCGCAGATAGGCTTCCTCCTGCAACTTATCCCTTTGTGCTATAAGTTTGGCAAGTGTCCCCTCCTGCTTGTCCACCATCATTTCCGTACCCTTGACGATTGGGGAGAGTACGCCATTCATTGTGCCAAGCACTATCGTAGGGAAAAACATAATGCAAAAACCAATCACAAAGGGACGTAGGAGCGGAAACACGTCGATTGCCTCGGCACGGGCAAGCGAAGCCCATACCCTCAGTGCGATATAGAAGAGCGCGCCCAAGCCCGCAATCCCCTTTGCCACACCTGTCATATCCGAACAAAGCGGCATCATCTCGTCATAGGTCGAGCGGAGCAAATCGTGTAAACTGGCAAAATCCATAAGTTTGTCCTTTCCTTACTTGATTACCAATAGCGGCTTGCCATATTACCGTAGAGGGATTTTACCTCGCTCAGTTCTCCCTTCTCTCTGGCACGCACGAAACTCACCGATATGTTCTTACGGGTGTAGTAAGATACCAGCGAACGATATTCACGTAGCGTGGTATAGATATGGTCTATCTGCTGCATACGTTCGTGGTCGTTCATCGAGAACACATTGCTTTTGGCAACCGATTTGAGTTCTTTCAGGCTCTCGCCGCTCAATTCCAATAACTTGGTATAGCCGGAAGCCATTGCAGCAAGTTCCGAAGGACGAAAATTCTTGTCTGAGAGCATCTTCTTGTACGAGGTAACGTAGATCTCCGAGATGTCGCCCACCATCAGGATACATTCTTTTACTTTATAGGCATCACCGATTAAGTTCTTGATCTTACGCAAATCGTCGTAATACTTCTTCGTGTCGTTGTAGAGTTTCTCCACCTCCTTGAATCCGTCCAAGGTGTTCTTCACCGTCTTCGAGGCGGTGGCTATTTCCTTGACGGAATTGGCGATGTTACCCGCAAAGTTGCCCGGGTCGGTTACTACCCATTGTGCGTGTGCCTGACCACCGCAGAATAAAGTCAAAGCGGTAAGTAGCATAAAAACTTGTTTTTTCATTGTTGTTGTCATATTTAAGTTGTTGAAAAATTACTTTCTTTTCTCCCGTTTTTCACTTGCCAACTGCCTGATAGCCGTTTCGATGTCGCCACCCAGCTGTTCCGCACGTTGCATCACCTCCACCTTTTCCGTCTCCTCGGTGGTATAGGTAAGGTATTCCTCCATGCTCACCTCCGTGGCATAGACGGCACTCTGCATACCGCCTAAACCTATCCACACCTCTTTATATAGTCGGTTGGTATCGTTGTTCTGGTTGATGGAAAGTATCTGACTCTTCTCCTTTTCGGAGAGTCCGAGCATGGCTTGTATGCCGTCAAACTTGGTCATGTACTTGCGCTGGTCAAGCAGGATTTTGCAGTCGGAGTTGTTGATGATACTCTCTTTGACAATGGGCGACTGAATGATGTCGTCCACCTCCTGTGTCACGACGATGGCTTCCCCGAAATACTTTCTGACCGTCTTATATAAATATTTTATATAGTCTGCCATATTAGCGGATGCAATCGCCTTCCATGCTTCCTCGATGAGAATCATCTTGCGGATGCCTTTTAATCGGCGCATCTTGTTAATGAAAGCTTCCATGATGATAATCGTTACGACAGGAAACAAATCCTTGTTGTCCTTCACTTGGTCGATTTCAAAGACGATGAAACGTTTCGAGAGCAGGTCGATGTTCTTGTCCGAGTTCAGCAGGAAGTCATACCTGCCACCTTTATAATACTGCTTGAGTGTCGTTAGGAGGTTATTGATATTGAAGTCAGAGAGCGTTACCTTAATGTCCCGATGCTCCATATCCTCCCGATACACATCACGAAGATACTCATAGAAGGTGTTGAAGCAGGGAACGATGGTGTGATCCGTCCTGATAAGTTCGATGTAGGTGTTGACGGCAGAACCAAGTTCGCCTGCTTCTGTCTTGGTAATATGTTCATCGGCACTCTTCCAAAGCGTAAGCAATAAGGTGCAGATACTTTCTCTTTTCTCCACGTCAAAGAAGTAATCATCGGTGAAGAAAGGATTAAAAGAGATAGGATGCTCATCGGTATAGGTGAAATAAACACCGTCCTCGCCCTTGGTCTTGCGGTGGATAAGCTCGCACAAGCCTTGATAGCTGTTACCCGTATCGACCAAAAGCACGTGCGCCCCTTGCTCGTAATACTGGCGTACCATGTGGTTGGTAAAGAAAGACTTGCCACTACCTGAAGGACCGAGAATGAACTTGTTGCGGTTGGTAATGATACCTTTCTTCATCGGCAGGTCGGAAATGTCCAAGTGGATTGGCTTGCCCGAAAGTCGGTCAGCCATTTTGATGCCGAAGGGAGAGAGCGAGTCCTTGTAGTTGGTCTCTGCCGTGAAGAAACAGAGAGCCGGCTCGATAAAGGTATAGAAACTCTCCTCACTTGGAAAGTCGGCGGCATTGCCGGGAATACCCGCCCAATAGAGGGTAGCCGTATCAACGGTGTTGTGGCGTGGCTTGCACTCCATCAGTGCCAACGCGCTGCCCACATCGTTCTTGATGTTACGGAGTTCTTCCTTGTCATCGCTCCATGCCAGCACGTTGAAGTGGGCACGAATGGAGGTCAAGCCCTGTGAGTGGGCGACGTTGAGATACTCTTGTATCCACTCTTCGTTAATCTGATTGCTTCTGCTGTATCTTGCAAGCGAGTGCATGTTGCGTGCCTGCTTCTCAAACCTTTGCAGGTTATCGTCGCTATCCTCGATGAAGATGTACTGATTATAGATATGGTTGCAGGGCAGCATCAAACCTACGGGAGCGGCAAAGGAAAGTCGGCAGTCGCTGCGGTCGGTCGATAGTCGTTCATAGCGTGTGTCGGTGGAAACACTTGTGGGCAGGTCGTCCGTATCTGACAGCGTATGCAGGCAAAGGCGGTTGTCCCCCACACGCACAAGGTCTGCTCCTAATCGTATGTCTTCCAAAGAGGCGTGTCCCTCTTCAGAAAGGGAGAAGTAGCGGTCTAAGAGTCCGCTTTTCTCAGCTGTACCCACCAAACCCTCCTCCGTCATACGGCTGAGCTGGATTTGCTCCGTGTCGTTGATGATACGCTCGAACTGGTCCACCGCTTCCATAAACTTGATCACTTCCTCCTTGTCGGTAATCTCCTTGGGAAGTAAGTGTCCACGGCAGAGCGACGAGAAGTTGCTCTGTCGCTGCATACGCTGCTTGTTGGTCTTTGTCAGGAAGAGATAGACCGAATGGTGCAGGTAGGGTCGCTCGTTGAAATGTCGCTCAGA
The DNA here is from genome assembly GCF_000613345.1 of Prevotella disiens JCM 6334 = ATCC 29426. Classification (GTDB taxonomy): domain Bacteria; phylum Bacteroidota; class Bacteroidia; order Bacteroidales; family Bacteroidaceae; genus Prevotella; species Prevotella disiens. The sequence goes on from NZ_BAIS01000040.1 coordinate 5,767, forward strand.
CGCACGGGACAGGAAGCTCAGTCCTATCTCTGTGGATTTGGGCTGATAGCATTCTTTGATAAACCAGTCCTGCTTATGCACGATGGTATAGTTGGGCAGCACCTTGATTGCCTTGTGCCATGCGGAGTGCATCGCCTCATATTCGGCGGAGGTGACGGTGAAGAGTTCGGGCAGCTCCACACGGAAAGCCACCGAGATGTCGGCATCCTTGCTCACCATACAACCCTGCTCGATGGAGAGTAGCGGGAACTTCGCTTCCAAGGTCGTGATTTTACTGTTGTTTCTCATTATGCCTTGCGTTTTGGTTTGAGGTTACGAATCAGGTGAAAGACGGTACGGCGGTTCAATAGGTAGCGAGGGTGCATCTTAATGGCTCCCTGCTTCATCAGTCCGTATCTGCCGTACTTGCGGTTCATGGCGAACGTTTGCCACACAACGAGTGTTGCACCCACTAAGCCAAGACCAAGGCAGACCAACTGGTCAATGCCGCAGAGATAGAGCACCACCACGAGAAAGAAGACCGCCAACAGTCCTCCCGCAAATAGGAAGAGATATTGCGCCTTCAAACCCTTGAACTCTACCGTCCGACCTACACCTTTATTGATTTCCCACTGTGCCATCGTTTACAGGAAGAAGGAACGTAAGATGGTGGCAGCCACAATCAGGAAGATACACGCACCGAACCAAGAAGCGGCTGTCTTGCTCGTATCGGGGTCGCCACTTGAGAACTTGTTGTATACTTTTATTCCTCCGATAAGACCCACTACGGCACCGATGGCATAGATGAGTTTTGTACCCGGGTCGAAGTAGGAGGTTACCATTTTTGTGGCTTCGTTGATACCTGCCATACCGTTTCCCTGTGCGTACGCTGCTGCGGTGGTCAGTGCCGTCAGGAGCAGCATCATTGTGATTTTTTTGTTGTTCATTTTGCTGTTTATTTTAAGTTGTTAAACGAATTGTCTTCTTGTGGAGGTGTCAGGGGTGGCTCGGTTTTATCGTATGATAGATATTGGCTGATTATTTTACTTTTGAGCCACCCCTGCATTCCTCCGAAATATGAAAATCAAGAAACCATTTTTACAGATAATAGGACAGCGGTCTGTCGTCCGCCGTGTTTTCTTTGTCGTCTCCTCTTTCGTCCGCTTCGGACTCGGAAGAGGATGCTGTTTCTTTTTCCTGCTGTTCCGCCTCCTCAGCTTTGCGAATGGCGGCAAGAAGTCGTTGATGGTCGTGTTCTTGCTTGAGCGTGCTCTCTTTGAGGTGTTCCATCAACTCCGTGCCTCGTATGGCTTGAAGGGTCTCATGGATGGTTTCCTCATTTTCTGTCTGAAGCGCATCGTCATTCTTGTGCCAGCCACTGACACGGGCGATGTCCCGTGAGAGGATTGAAGTCGGTGAAACTTCGGGCATGGCTTCATCGGCAATCAGCAGGTCTTCCTTTAAAATGGAATCCTCGTCAGGTTCGTCCATTGTGTAGGCGACCTGCATTTCATTGTCCTTCTCCCGTTCGTCGGTATGCTCCGATGGCGATTGAGGTGGGATTGGCGACTCCGTTTCATCTTCTTTGCGTACATTTTGCGCTGCAAAGGTATCGGGATTATCGGCTGAATTTTCAGACGGGGAAACGGCGGGAACTTCGGGGACAGACGGGGAAACGAAGGGTTTACTTCTGCCCACCAGAACATGGCGAGCTTGTGCTATCTGCTCATTTGTTACGGCAGGTCGCTTTTTGGCTTTTTCTGCCGGTTGTGGTGCTGTGTGTCGGAATATTCTCCAAAGGTATGCGATGCCCAAAAGCATCCATACAATTCCAAGCAGCAACAAGATATTCATAAGTAATTCCATCATCATAAGTTTATGGTTTTATTGCGCCTGCGCTGTGAGGCGGTGTGGTTCAACATATCCTGATAGGTCTTCAGGTGGTCAAGAAGAATGTTTTCTATATATCCTGTAATGGAAGCCTCCGAGCGAAGGTCGCTCAACACATCACGCAGAATTTGCAGGATTTCGGTGTGAATGCTGAAACCTGACTTGTTGCGCCCGTTGCGCACACTTGTGAGAAAACGCTGCTCGTATTCTGCAAAGTCCATTGGCATGGAAGGAGTAGTTATACCTTTGCCTGCTTTCTTGCGTTTAGGAGATAGAGCAATCAATTCGGTAGAAACCTCGTTGGTCTTTTCCTCTTTTTCCACACCCCCAGAGACTGGGGCTTCCGAAATGATCTCTTCGTCCAAGTCGATAGGCTCATCAAAATCAGGAGTGTTTTCTGCCGTGCGTTTCTTGACACCAATATCCGCCATCTCCTTCATTTTTTTCTGAAGCAGCTGTTCTCGTTGTTCCTTTAATGAACTCATACACTATCCTCCGTTTACAGTTTGATTTTCCGCATGACTTCCGCCACCCATTCATCACTCCCGTCTGCGGACGGAGGGAAATTGCAGGAGGAAGGTAAGAGCATCGGAACACGCCTCTTGTTCCTCCCTGTGCCAGTTCTCGACTAATCCTAACAGAATGGTAGATACGTGAATCAAGGATGGTCAGTCCTTGTTCTTTTGCGTTTTCAGTGAACAAATCAATGACCGTGGTACTCGCACTGCGATTGATCTTGTTCCAAAGCAGGAAGAAGTCCTGAATACGTGAACCTTCAAAGCCAATCCCCAACTCACAGATGGTTTTGGCATAGGCGAAACTCGATGCCAGCGACTGAGGGTCGGCTTCTATCGGAGAGATAATGTAGTCCATCGTAATGGACAAGTCCATCAAGGCACTTGTAACAGCATGACCGGGAAAGTCAAAAATAACGAGTTGCGGAGGGGATGCTTTCTTTTTAATATATTTCTCAATATCACCGACGGCACTCTCCGGTTTACTTCGGATGATTGGGTATGACTTTTTGCCATAGCAAGCCAGACGCTCGTGAAGTTCCTTGCCCAGTTCGGGGGAGGACTCGATAAGGTCTCTGTCCCGTTCGCGTAGCTTGAAGAACGATTCCTGTGTGCCATCGCAGTCCACGACGGCAAGAGGGATATTCTTTTCGTAGTATAAGATAGCCGCCAAGATTTCCGCAAGGCTGCTTTTGCCCACTCCGCCCTTCTGTGAGGCGAAGCCCAGATAGATGGGTGTTTCGTTTTTCTTTTTCATAATCTTGAATGGTCGTTAGTTGTGTTATAAATTATTTTTTAACTTGACTGATAAGTCTGATTACGTCCAAAGTTGAAACCTTATTCTTGACCCGACTCAAAAGTCGAATTTTGACTTAGATTAAAATTGACTCAGCTCAAAGGATTAAAATTGACTATATCCTGAATTTCATTCGGATAAGAATCACAGAGGTTGAAACTATCTTCTTGCACTCTTCATTCAAATGAATTTTAAGTTGACTTTTCACTGAATTCGGTTGCAAAATAACAAGGTTTTATCCTAACTTTCAACCACCGATGAAGTGCAGGGAAATGCGAGGAAAAAGAGTGAATACCACTGATAATGAGATATTTGAAAACTCGCCGTAACTTTGCAGGCGAGAATAATACATGGAGGTAAAATCCCGAAGCAGACACCCCACAAGGGTGGATACTTCAATCGTATCATTTCTTGATATTGGCAAGGTGTGTCTTTGTCCGACAAACTCCGTTTCTGCCGACAAAGACCCTTGCCCCGAAGGGGAGAGAATTACTCCAAAGTCGTAATTAGATAAGGATAAAAACAATGAATGGAAAGATTGAACGATGGGATAGATGGGATACCCGCCTTCCCAATCCCAAAGACCAGCAAAAAGTCATTGAACTTTTCCATAAATCCGGTGCAAAATCGAAGTCTGATTTTGTGCGTGGATGTATTCTTGGAGGGAAGTTCAAGGTGATAACAGTGGATAAATCCGCTGTGGACTATTATCGTAAACTCTCGGAATTGATTGCCGAAAATCATCGGATAGGCGTACTCTACAACCAAACAGTACGCGCAATAAACTCTTATCACAGCGTGAAAACTGCACAGATTTTACTTGAAAAATTGGAAAAAATCTCTGGTCAAATCATCACGCTACAACAGAAAGCCATCCAACTGACGGAACAATTTGATAGTCGATAAAGGAATATGATTGCAAAGATTTCTTCTACCGAGAACCTTGGAGGAGCATTGGGATATAACTTCAAAAAGGTGCAGCACGACGAAGCGGCAGTTCTCTGCGTGAACGAACTTCGGAAAGGCTTCGATGGCACTTTTCAAATGGATAAGGTACTTGCCGATATGCAAAAGGCAATACCTGAGCAATGCAGAACAAAGAAAACGGTCTTTCACTGCTCCCTCAATCCGCACCCAGACGAGAAGCTGTCTGATGAAAGGCTCACACAGATTGCGAAGGAGTATATGGAGGAACTCGGCTATGGCAAGCAACCCTACATCGTCTTTAAGCATAATGACATTGCCCGTGAGCATATCCACATCGTTTCGCTTCGGGTGGATAGCCAAGGCAGAAAAATCAATGACAGGTATGAGGGCAGGCGAAGCAAAAAGATTACTGATGCTCTGGAAAAGAAATATAACCTCATTCCAAATTCAAAGGTCAGTGATAGAACAACAACAGAAACGCCAAAGGTCGATACTACGCAAGGAAATATCAAGGAACAAGTGGCAAATACTGTTCGTTCTGCGATGAAGCATTATACATTCTGCTCCTTAGGTGAACTAAATGCCGTTCTGCATAAATACAACCTTGCGGTAGAGGAGGTTAAAACGGAGTATCGAGGAAAGCGATATGACGGACTGGTCTATGTGCCTACCGATGACAAGGGCAATAAGGTGAGCACGCCCATTCACGCCTCGGACATTGGTAGAGGTGTGGGCTATGCTGCCGTTCAGAACAAGATGCTGAAATCGAAGCAGATAGTTAAGCCATTGATACCAACCATCAGAAGAAAGGTATTAGAAGTAATGCGTACTTCTCCCCACACGGAGGGAATACTCCGACAAAGATTGGAGGAACAAGGCTTGCGAGTGGTAATCCGAAAGAATGATAATGGACGCATCTATGGTATTACGTTCATTGATGACAAAGAAGGCATTGCGCTCAATGGTTCCCGATTGGGTAAAGGATATGCTGCCAATGTATTCAACGCATATCTATCTAATCCAGCACACAATCCATTCTTGGATGAATCGCTTTATGGAAAGATTGATACCACCTTACAGCAGCAGATGCAGACAATACAGTCTGATGAGCAGGAAAGCGACAATCTTGTCGATGAACTTATCGACGATATGGTGGGAGAATCTTTCTCTTCTTCGGGCAACGATGATTGGAAGGAAGCAGCATGGCAGCGTAAGCTCCGAAGACAAAGTAAGGTAAAACTTAGACGAAGAAAACATTAAATAAACTCATTCAACAAACAAGATCTTTACAACTCCCCTCCCTTCGGAGGGGTTGGGGGAGCTAAAAACACAGCATTATGGCACAAGAAGATGATTTAAGGGCATTAGGTAAGGTCATGGACTTTATGCGGGGTATATCGGTGATTTTCCTCCTCGTTAACTGTTATTGGTTCTGCTACGAGGCTTTTCATGTCTGGGGTTTTACGCTTGGAATCATTGATAAGATACTGATGAATTTCCAGCGTACCACAGGATTGTTTTCATCCATCCTATGGACGAAACTCTTTTGTGTGGTATTCCTCGCTTTATCGTGTTTAGGCACAAAAGGCGTGAAGGAGGAGAAAATCACATGGCCAAAGATTTGGACAGTGCTTTTCGCCGGGTTCGTGTTCTTCTTTCTGAATTGGTGGTTGTTGGCATTGCCCATTGGTAAGGTGGGTGCTGCTTCGCTCTATATCTTCACGCTGTCTGTGGGCTATGTCTGTCTGCTGATGGCAGGTGTGTGGATGAGCCGACTGCTCAAAAACAACTTGATGGACGATGTGTTCAATACCGAGAACGAGAGCTTTATGCAGGAAACAAGGCTGATGGAAAATGAATACTCGGTCAATCTTCCTACACGCTTCTATTATAAGAAAAGGTGGAACAAAGGCTGGATTAACGTGGTCAATCCGTTTCGTGCCTCAATGGTGTTAGGCACTCCCGGTTCGGGAAAATCATACGCTATCGTGAACAACTATATCAAGCAGCAGATAGAAAAAGGCTTTGCGATGTATATCTATGACTACAAGTTCCCCGACTTGTCGGAGATAGCCTACAATCACTTGCTTCATCATTTGGACGCCTACAAAGTAAAGCCGCAGTTCTATGTGATAAACTTCGACGACCCACGCAAGTCGCATCGTTGCAACCCCATCAATCCTGCCTTTATGACGGATATATCGGATGCCTACGAGAGTGCCTACACCATCATGCTTAACCTCAACCGCTCGTGGATACAGAAGCAGGGAGATTTCTTCGTCGAGTCACCGATTATCTTGCTGGCTGCCATCATTTGGTTTCTGAAAATCTATGAAAACGGGAAGTATTGCACATTTCCACACGCTATTGAGTTTCTGAATCGCCCCTACGCACAGATTTTCCCCATACTCACCTCCTACGATGAACTTGCCAACTACCTTTCTCCCTTCATGGATGCGTGGGAAGGAGGGGCGCAAGACCAGTTGCAGGGACAGATTGCCAGTGCCAAGATACCGCTTTCAAGAATGATTTCTCCGGCTCTCTATTGGGTGATGACAGGTGATGATTTCTCGCTTGACATCAACAATCCCAACGAGCCGAAAGTACTTGTTGTGGGCAATAATCCCGACCGGCAGAATATCTATTCGGCAGCACTCGGACTTTACAATAGCCGTATCGTAAAGCTCATCAACAAGAAGAAGCAACTTAAAAGCTCGGTAATTATCGACGAGTTGCCAACGATTTACTTCCGTGGATTGGATAATCTCATAGCCACAGCACGAAGCAATAAAGTGGCAGTGTGCTTGGGTTTTCAGGACTTTTCGCAGCTTACCCGTGACTATGGCGACAAGGAGAGCAAGGTAATCCAGAATACGGTGGGTAATGTGTTCTCAGGGCAGGTGGTTGGAGAAACAGCCAAAACTCTTTCCGAGCGTTTCGGCAAGGTACTTCAGCAGCGACAATCTATGACCATCAACCGAAACGACAAATCCACCTCTATCTCCACACAGATGGACAGCCTTATCCCTGCATCGAAAATCAGTAACCTTACACAGGGTATGTTTGTGGGTGCAGTGTCCGACAACTTTGATGAACGTATCGACCAAAAGATTTTTCACGCGGAGATTGTTGTGGATAGTGCCAAGGTGTCGGCTGAAATGAAAGCATACCAGCCCATCCCTATGATAGTGGAATTCAAAAATGAAGATGGCTCAGACAATCTCAAAGAAACCATCGAAGCCAATTATCGTAAGATAAAGCAAGAAATACTCTCGCTGGTTGATTCAGAGATTCAAAGGATAAAGAACACCCCTGCCTTGTCCCATCTCATTCCAGACAAATAATACAAACACGGATTGGGTATTGTAGTTGCAGTGTGATGATTACGGAACATGGCTATACCCACAGATAAATCCTTATGATAGCTGTTAGCATTGATAAACTACGGCTGTAACAAATCGTTTTCCGGTTTAGCCGTTTTAGGTGAGTGAGAAGTGTAAGATTGTACAGCTCGATATGGTTGGTGGAATGAAAAACGGGTATGGAGTATTTCCTAACTGATAAGATAGCCATAGTTTTTCAATTTATCGGTATAAATAAATTCAGCTTTGAAGAGGAAAGGGCTTTTAAGTATTACCGACAAAGTACGATTGGTACTCTGCCTACATTGAAGGCAACTACATGATTTATTTCTCTATCGTACAGCGATAGACGGTTATTTGATTTTACTTGTTATCTGTAAAATCCTTTTAAGCAAAGTGGTAATTGAACTTTCCAATACTCGTGCCGTACTACGAATACTCCACTTTTCTTTGGTCAGTTGAATGATTTCAGAATCAGTGTCAGGAAGATAGGCTTTGTCGGTGTAACCGGTAATAAAACGTTTTTGGCAATGTTTGCATTAGTAGCACCGTTTGCCATTGCGTTTCTTCTCACTTTTGATCATTTCCATTGAACAGCAATGTGGACATATTAACATAGACATTGCCCTCTTTCATCGCTTTATTACAATGGAAGTTACTGGACATTTATAATTCGCCTTACAATCTTTTGAAGTATGCTTTCATTGCTTATTAATATAGATGCTGTACCAGTCATTCCACTGATAATTTTATACCTGCAATCCGTTATCCTTATCTGTGCCGTGAACACGCTGCCTGCTGCCGTTTGTCGGGGTGTATGCGATGTGGATGTTATGATACCATTGGCAGCTCCGTATGTTTCTGCATCGTAACCCTCAACTTCGATGTTTACCGTCATTCCTCTCGTTATCGTATTCACGTATTTATAGGGAATGTCTATTGTGCCTTGACGGGCATTTGTCATCTGTACCTTTGCACTGACGGTTTCGGGATAAGGTATAAAGTATGCGCCCACCAGCAGTCCCAATATTACAATGGTGATAATAGTGATGCCATAGCGTACAATACCTGAAGGAATCTCGCCAATGATGTGTTTTACCTTCTCGCTGCGGAGTTCTATCTTGTTGTCTGCCATAATCTTCCTTTCTGCTGTCAGTTACCCAATTCCAATTGATTCTTTACAAGGTTGTAATAAGCACCACGCTTCGCTGTAAGTGCTTCGTGGTTGCCTGTCTCTACTACCTTACCTTTATCTAACACCACTATCTGGTCGGCATTTTTTACTGTGCTTAGTCTATGCGCCACGATAACGACTGTCTTGCCTTTGTAGAACCCGTCCAAATGTTCCACAATCATGCGCTCATTGTTGGCATCGAGCGAGTTGGTGGCTTCGTCAAGGAAGATGTAATCGGGATTCTTATACACGGCTCTTGCTATCAGAATACGCTGTTTCTGTCCCTGACTCAACCCCACGCCATCGCGACCAATCTTTGTGTTGTATTTTAAGGGCAGCCCCATCACATAATCGTGAATACAGGCTATTTCTGCAGCTTTCTGCAACCGCTCCTTGTCTATCTCGCCATCATCTACGGCAATGTTCCTTGCTATGCTCTCGGAGAATATCACACCGTCCTGCATCACTACGCCACATTGTCTGCGCCACCACTTCTTATTGAGCTCATTTACATCAGTTCCTCCAATGGTGATTTTTCCGCCCAATACAGGGTAATAGCCCAGCATAAGCTTGATGAGTGTTGTCTTACCGCTGCCCGATGCGCCTACGATAGCTGTTACCTTGCCTTTGGGGATTGTGAGGCTTACATCATCAATGATAGTTTTCAGGGCGTGAGGGTCGTACTTGAAGTTTACGCTTTCAAGGTCAATTCCCTTATGTTCTTCTTTTACTGCCATTTCCAATCCTTGCTTTCCGTTCTCATCATCTATGCGGTGTATCTCATTGATACGCTCAAGGCTTATCTTCACGTCCTGCACTGAATAGAAGAAACTCATCAACTGCTCAACGGGGGAGTTGAGTTGTCCGATGATATACTGCACGGCAAGCATCATACCTAAAGTAAGCTGTCCGTGAATGACGGCTGTTGCAGCCACCACCGTGATGACAATGTTCTTGAGTTCGTTAATGAAGATGCTGCCTGCCTCCTGTGTCTGTTGGAGCTTCAGCGACTTCATCTGCACCCCGAAAAGGTCTGCCTGAACATCCTCCCATTCCCAGCGACGGCGTTGTTCACAATCTTGGAGCTTTATCTCCTGCATGGAGGTGATGAACTCGTAGGTCTTGTTGTTATTGATGGTTTGTTGCTCGAAGAGTTCATAGTCCAACATCTTTCTACGTCTGAGAAATAGCGCAAGCCAACCGCCATAGAGCAGACTGCCGAGCATGAAAATGGTAAAGATGAGCCAGTTATAAGACAGCAGTACAACGCTGAATACCACAAATGTAAAAAGCGAGAACACGATGCTGAGCGTTTGCTGTGTCAGAAACGAGTTTACACGGCTGTGGTCGCTCATACGCTGCATAAGGTCGCCCATCAGTTTGGTGTCGAAGAACGACATGGGCAGTTTTAAGAGTTTGATAAAGAAGTCGCTCACCAACGAAATGTTAATCCGCATTGATATGTGCAATAATAACCATCTGCGAATAAAATCCGTAGCCGTGCGCCCTATAACAATCAAAAACTCTCCTAATAATATAAGCCAAATGAAACCAATATTATTATTTTTAATTCCAATATCTACGATTGACTGTGTTAGAAATGGTAGGATTAGTTGCAAAACACATCCTAAAACTAAGCCAATGATTATTTGAGTAAAAAAATTACGGTATTGTTTAAAATATCCATATAGAAATCTAAAAGATCGAGGATGGAATCTCTTCTGTTGCTTTGAGGTTTTGAAATTATCATTCGGTTCAAGGAATAAAGCAATTCCTTTCTCTTCGTTATTAGAAGTTGTGGCTATCCAATGTGTTTTCACTTGATCAATAGTGCATTTCTGGATACCTTTACTTGGGTCAGCAATATAAAACTTATTCCTTTTAACCTTGTATAATACAACAAAATGATTCTGATTCCAATGAAGTATGCATGGAAGATTTTCATTACACAAAGACTCAATAGTTACTTTGCCAGGAATAGAATGAAAGCCTAGAGTGGTTGCGGCTTCACATAGTCCTTGTAAAGAAACACCTTCCGAAGATGCAAAACATATTTTGGAGAGTTCTTCGATTGAAATAAATCGACCAAAATAATTAGAAATCATAGCTAATGATGCTATACCGCATTGCATAGCATCACGTTGCATGATAATTTTCATCTTCTTCATTGTATGGAGTTATAATCTATCTATCTCGTCCTGTCGAGATGTTTTTCCTTTATATTTACCCTTTGCTGCATTAAGAGTATATCGTATGCTTAATGTGATTGAACGGGATGCCCCTTGGATGTCAGAAGAATAATCGACAGTATTGGTGAACGTGTCAATTTTCTGTCTCCATGTATTGAATACATCATTAGCCGAGAGTGTGAAAACCCAGTTTCTCCAAGTTTTGTTCAAGGTCACCGATGCCTGCCACGAACCACGGCTATAAATCACATCTTGATTGCCGGTCCCGAGACCGAACAGATTAAAATAAGCATAGAAGCTGCTGGGAATATCGAACCGGTTGTTAAGCGACAGAGTATAGAGTGGTTTGTTGTATTTTCTTACGGGTGAGCCATACTTCAAATCCTGAACGTAGAACACGCCCTGTATGGTGGGATGCCAAAAGCCGAAATCAAGTTGTTGGACAGCCACAAGTTGGAATGAGTTATAATCTGGCAGATTGACTGGTTGTACAACATTAATACGATCGGTGTTGTCATAGCGATATATTGAGGTCACATTCCGTTTGTTCATTGTGAATGAGCTTTGAAGGATAAATTTCTTATAATAAAGATTCAATCCTATTTTGTGGCGGAGAGTTGAACGAAGTTCAGGATTGCCCGTTTCCCAAAGGTAGGAGTAACATAAACGTATGTGTTGTCAAGAGATTGGTATCCCGGACGAGACACGGATGCTCTGTAAAACAAGCTCATACGAATAGATGAGTTAAAGGATATGCCCAGATTAGGCAACAAGTCTGTATATGATTTTGATAAATCTTCACGAAGAACGTTGTTTTGTCTGAAATCTGTATTGGTTGATTCAAGTCTAAGTCCACCATACATATTCCATGTGTTGTTGGGTGTCCAGTTAAAACCGACAAATCCTGCATAGAGATTTTGTTTTACATTGTCTGTTTCTGGAGCAATAAAATCCTGATTCCCGGTGGAGGACCCCAAATAATCCTGATTGTTGCGTGTATATGAGATTTCCGTGCCAGCCTCTATCTCTACCTTGCTGATTTTTCTTGACAGTACAATTTTTCCTGACCATAAAGAGGCTTTGCTTACATTCGAATTGTAGATCATATTGGTAGAATTGTTCTCATCTACACCCGAGTTGGAAGTACGATAGGATTTTACATAATCGGCGTCTATGCGTAACCCGATATTGGCAGGCAAGGAAAAACTGCCGAAGGTGTTGACATGATGCATAGAGCTTTGACTATGCAGGTCACTTATTGATGCTATTACATCTTCGGTCCCTTGATTTTCCATAACGGATTTGGCATTGCCGCTATAGTGACTCTTGGGAGTGCGCTGAAACGTGTATTTTGCACCAATGGAGTTGTTCCCGAAATCGTAGTTTAGGCCAGCGTCTGCCATGAGGGACTGGCTTCTGCTTTTGGCTTTGGAATAAGTATCAGTACGATATTTTGATTCAGGGTTACTCTCTGAATAAAAACCTTCAATATAATGTCTATCCTGTTTGAAGCCAGAAAAGCCGTATGATAAATCTCCCAAGACGGTAAGTCCGCTTTCTGTATGGTAATTCAGTGACACATCGACAGATTCTGACCATTCTTCACTTGCCGAAACATTACCTGCTGCGACAGCATGGAATCCCTCATTAAGTTTTTTTGTGCGTATGAGAATGACAGATGACACATTGGCGCCATATTTTGATGAAGGGTTGGTGATAATTTCTACATTGGATATATCGTTGGCGGAAAGTGAAGACAACTCACTTATTGAACGCACAAGCCTGTTGTTGATATAGATAACGGGTGTTCCATGTCCAAGGACAGATATCCCACCGCCAGATGCGTCAATCATCGGAAGGTACTTGATCGCCTCCATAGCATTGCCAAGTTTTGCAATAGGATTTCCTGCCATTGAGATTTGCAAGCCCCTCGGCGTTCCCTTGACATATCTCTTACTTCCCCGAACCACGACTTCTGCAAGTTTATTGGTGCTTTCAATATAAATCGTGGTATCACACGGAAGGATTACATCTGTGGTTTTGCATCCTACGGAGGATATGGAAAGAAACATCCCTTCTTTTAATGGGGTGTCGAAACCGAACAGACCGTTCAAATCCGTAAGGGTTGAGCCAACCATAACGGAGTCGGTCTGCATGAGTCTCACTGTTGCGAAACTTACTGGGATGGAATCTTCTAAGGTTAAAACTCGTGATCTGATATTATAGTTCTGATTCTGAGCGAACATAACGATATTCGAGAATAAAACTATAAAAAAAATAAAGAATCTTTTCATTTTCAAATACTATTTATACATGAAGGGTCTGGAAAGGTAATATTATTACCATATCGTAAGAATACATTAACAAGACATCTTTTGTTTTTTCCATAACAATCAGTTTTGCCAATACAAGAAAAACAAGGACTCTTCTCATCAATATGTTTTTCTAATTCTGACAGATAGATCGCTCGTGGGGATCTCCAAATTTTTGCCAATGAATCTTGCTTCAAATCTCCTATGATAAAATTTTTGTTCCAATATAATCGTTCGCACAAAGTAACTTTTCCATCTGGAAGAATAAAGCATGAACTAACATTGGCTGAACAACGATAATTAGCATCTTGATTTTTACAAAGCAATTCTGTGCTTTTGGAATCAACACCCTTGGCATTTAGTACAATCTCAAAAAATGGATTATAAGATAATTGAATCTTTCGAATGTATTGGCGTACTAAACTTTCTTGCCTAGATGTACATAACTCAATATTGCCCTTTTTGAATGGCAATAATGCATAACAAATATCCCATCGAGAAATTATACTATACTGATTTAAAAAAGAGAACAGTTGGAATATGGAATCAAAAGATGCGTTATTAGAGCAAAGAACTGTACTTATTCTTACTTTAAATGGTAACTCACGAAATGAAGATAATATATCAAATGTCTGTTGCAATTGTTTTAAATAATCATTGGGAGCATATAATAATGATTTATGTATTGTTTCATCAACTGTGTCTAATGAAATTTGCAAATCCCCTCTGTATTGAAGATTTATTAACTTATTGACATCAGACTCTTTCAACGGTTTTTTTGTTGATAAAAAATCAACAGGATAACCAGAATTTAATAAGAATGAAATATATTCTTCCCAATTTGGTTTGACGAAAACATCTCCTCCAATTAGTTCTATTTTCCTTACTCCAATGGTCTTACATTCTGTAATGAGATTACAAAAATCGTCAAAATTTAAATCGCTGCTTGTCGTGTATGTATCAGCATAACAATAATTACACTTGACAGCACATTTATTATTTAGCATAATAACGATCTTGTCGGGACTTGTATATAATCTTTTCGTTTTCAAGTCCACATCGTTCATATTCAGAGATATATGGATAATATCATCAAATTTCCTTTTATTTACTTCTGTAGATGATATTAATGTATTAGGAGGGAACGAAATGTTCATATCCCCAAATTTAACATAGGTAATCTCTTGATTATCTAATAGAGAATGTACAAAAGAAGTAATTATCTGTTTAGAAATTCCCATGTTTTCATAAAACCAAGATTCTGTTTCTGCTACATTATTTGTGTAACTTATTGTAGCCAATACAATAGCGTGGATAGGATGTATATATGACATCCAACCATCTCCATCAGTAGAGTCAAAGATAACGACTCTCTTTTCATCACTACGAAGAGCATATTTGGGATTAAAAACAATATACATTGCGACCGTGAATATTTAAAAGTAGGATTGGAGACCATAAATTCTCCAATCCTACCTAATAGTGGGGATTATCCAGCTGTTTGATGTTTTACGATAATCCCTGAGTTTGCAACATTACAATGAACCACGATTGTAGTGTCCTGCTCAACAGGCTCATTCTCTCCTATGCCACCTTTTACAGCGAAAAGGTCTTCAATGGCTTCAACTTTTAGTAATTTCATAGCGATGAAGTGCTTTAAGTTAAACATATACGAACTATGAATCCCATAGTAAGGTCTTTTGACGCGATAAAATTCCGGAATCATCTATTGTCTTTGACGGCATAAAGATAGCAATTTTTTTGCATCGTTCGCAATAAAAAATAAAAAAAAATGCTCATAATGCTATTTTTTAACTTTTCGCAACACTTTTACGGTGACAATCATTCAGATTCCATCTGATAAAAACTCATTTAAAACAGAAAGACTTTCTTGTTATTTCCCAATAATTCCCGCTTTTCTTTCATCTTCTTCATTCTCTTATTATAACTATAATTTAGCAGATGATTTTAGTATTCATCATTACAATTTATAAAAAATGGAATCAAACAGCAATGACAACTATGTGCTGGTCTTGGAAGACCGCACAGAGGTAAAGAACGAGAAAGAAACGGGGAAACTCTCCGTAGTATCTGGTATCGACGACAAGGGCAACCTCAAGACCACCGAAGCCACCGCCGTCAACCAAGCAGCATTTCTGAAGTTCAACAGCAAGGAGGGACTCTTGGAGAACTTCATGAAGAATTTCCTTCGTCAGTTCAACGAGCCGACCCGTTTCGGACTGTACAAGGTGGTGGCAAGCAATGTGGAGCAGGGCGTGGGCAACCTGCGCACCCTGCTCCAAAGCCGTGAGAAGCCCGAAAGCAAGCAGCAGCTGGCAGAGATTGGCGTACCCTTTGAGGACTATCTGCCACAGCAGAAGAACACCACCGCCATCGACCCGGAGAAAGTGGACTGGAAGCAACTCGACCGCCTCGGACTTTCCCGTGAGCAGTTGGAGCAGAGCGGAGAACTCACAAATATGCTCAACTGGCAGAAAAGCAATCTCGTTACGATTGCCATCCCGATGGGCGATACCACCATCTACACCGA
The DNA here is from genome assembly GCF_000613345.1 of Prevotella disiens JCM 6334 = ATCC 29426. GTDB lineage: Bacteria > Bacteroidota > Bacteroidia > Bacteroidales > Bacteroidaceae > Prevotella > Prevotella disiens. The sequence continues at coordinate 21,462 of NZ_BAIS01000040.1, forward strand.
TGCACGTCTTGCCTTCCGCACGGACGGCGAGGGCAACATCGGGCTGGCTATCCATCCTTTGAGGAAAGAGCCACAACTCGATTTTCCCTATATGGGGTATAAGTTCTCGCCCGAAGATAAGGAGCAACTACTCACTACAGGCAACCTCGGCAAGACCATTGAGGTAACACCCAAGAACGGAGAGCCTTTTGCCGCCTACGTTTCCATCGACCCACAGACCAATGAACTTGTCGCCCTGCGTGCCGACCGCGTGAACATTCCCAAGGAAATCAAGGGTGTTACGCTTTCCGATGCACAATACAAAGACCTCGTGGAGGGCAAAGCCGTGAAGATGGAGGCATGACAGCCAAGAGCGGCAAGACCTTCAATGCCACCCTGCAGGTCAATGCCGAACGGAAGGGGATTGAGTTTATCTTCGACAACAACCGTGGTTTCAAGGAACGCCAGCAGCAGACACAACAGCAGGGCGCACCCCGCAAACTCTGCGGCTTGGAACTCTCAGCGAAGCAGCGTGAAGCCTTGGACAATGGGCGCACGCTCTATCTGAAGAACATGGTCGATAAGGAGGGCAACTCATTTAATGCCTATGTCCGTATGGACAAGGAGCAGAACCGTCCTCGTTTCTATAAATGGAATCCCGATAAGAGCCAAAAAAACGTCAAGGTCGAAGCCGTGGCGGAGGAACACAAGACACAGGTTGCCGTGAATAATCACGGTAAGACCAATGAAGCCACCAAGAACGTGAAGGAGCCGTTGAAGACCGGGCAGACACAACCTACTGCCGCCCAAAAGCAGAAGCAGGACGAAAACAAGCAGAAGAAGTCCCGTGGACGTAAGATGTAACCCTTAATCCTTTACCGACTATGACAACTTGTATTATCGCCGAGAAACCCTCGGTAGCCAGAGACATTGCCCGTATCGTTGGGGCAAATAATAGACAAGACGGATATATAGAAGGTAGTGGCTATGTGGTTACTTGGGCGATGGGACATCTTATTACCCTTGCCATGCCCGAAGCCTACGGCTTTTCCGCCTACAAAGCCGAAGACCTGCCCATTCGTCCCAATCCCTTCCAACTTATCGTGCGACAAGTGCGCAAGGATAAGGAGTACACATCAGACCCCGCAGCACTCAAGCAACTCAAAGCCATTCGAGTTTGCTTTGACAAGGCTGACCGCATCATCGTAGCCACCGATGCCGGGCGTGAAGGTGAACTCATCTTCCGCTATATCTACAACCATTTGAACTGCCACAAACCTTTTGACAGACTTTGGATTTCCTCCCTCACGGATAAAGCCATCCGTGAAGGACTTTCCAATCTTAAGCCGGGAAGCCATTACGAT
>NZ_BAIS01000039.1 GCF_000613345.1 Prevotella disiens JCM 6334 = ATCC 29426
CCTGTCTTAATCCATTTGGCAGGTACGTTGATGAAGTGTAATATGAACTTCTTCAACATTACTATAACGAGCATAAAGACGGTGTTCTGCTCAAGAAAGGAGAAAGGCAGGTGTACCCAACCTAAAAAGTAACCGTAATCGCCTTTATAAGAATATGTTGCATCGTATTTGTGTTCAGGAATAAACTGGTGGTTAAAGTCTAAATCAACGCTGCTTCCTTCGTGTATTAAGCCAAGATGCTTAATCATCGTCAGAAGAAGTTGGTTTAATTTCTCAGCCTTATTGAACTTATAGGCGTGCTTGGATTTATCACAAGTGTAAACCACATTTGCTTCCTTAAGTTCTTTTAAACCACGACCAACAGTGTCTGCCCCAGGAAGTGTACATTTGGGAGATAATGAAAACTGAGCAACGAGCGTGTTAATATCTTCCAAGCAATCAGCACCACATAAATAACTATAAAACAGCGATGAAATAATATCACTATATTTGAATGCCGTACCTGTACTGCCACGCTGACCAAGCGAGGAGTCAATGACTTGATTGAGTTCAAGTTTGGAAAAAACATCCATTACGTGAAAAATTCCACCAAAAGAGGTTATTTTGTCAGATTTTATTGCTACCTTTGTAATGTCAGTTGATTTATTGTTTTATATGTTTGATAGCACTAAGATAAGTGAAATTTCTGACATACGCAAGCGTTTGAATACTTTTATGTATCAGGCACTTGCATTTCTTGCAAGCAAAAACGCTGCGGAAATAAGGTAATAGTAGAAATTTAAAAATGGAAGTAATTGAAAATAGATCAGGAAATTGTATATCAAAGGAGTATATTAAACGACTCAAACAAAGTAGTAATGAAGCAATAGCTACTTTAGTTAAGGAAAATTATCATAATAGTAGGAACATTATCTATATCCTTGAAAACTTAGGTCATATTCCTAAAACCTTCAATTATCAATGGATAGTTGATCTCTTAGATTATCCGAATGAAGATGTTCGTTTTTGGGCAGTAAAGAATATAGGTAAACTAACTTCTGATGTTTTTTTAGAGCAATTATATAAAATTGCAACACATGATACAAGTACAATGGTTAGAAGAGAGGCTGTATCTTCAATAGGCCGAATGAGAAATAAAAGAGGTATTCCTTTGATGATGGAGATGCTTTCGGATTCAGATCCAAAAATTGTATGTCAAGCAGTTCGAGGTTTATTGGTATTTAAAGGAGATCGCATTATTGATACTACTTTAAGAGAGTTAGTGAATCATGAAAATGAAATGGTACGTACTGTGATTTATAAAGAGTACTTCGCTAAAAATAAAAATACAAAATCTGTATTACCACATGCTAAAACATATTCGTATCTAAAAAATGTTGTTGTAAATGGTGATGTTAGAGATATTCTTAAGCTAGTCCCAGCTGAAAGCATCCATTTAACATTTACTTCTCCGCCCTATTATAATGCGAGAGATTACTCTATTTACCCAAGTTATGATGCCTATTTAAAGTTTTTAGAGGAGGTGTTTTCCGAAATTTATAGGGTAACTAAAGAAGGCCGTTTTCTAATCGTGAATACTTCGCCTGTAATAATTCCTCGAATTAGTAGATCTCATTCAAGTAAACGATATCCAATTCCCTTTGATTTGCATCATCGTTTAGTACAAATGGGTTGGGAATTTATTGATGATATTATTTGGGAGAAACCTGAATATAGTGTAAAAAATAGAATAGGAGGATTTCAGCAGCACAGAAAACCGCTCGCATATAAACCTAATTCAGTAACCGAATATCTTATGGTTTATAGAAAGCAAACAGAGAAACTGATAGATTGGAATATTCATCAATATGATTCAGAGACTGTTAATGTAAGCAAAATAAAAGATGGATTCGAAACAACTAATGTGTGGCAGATCTGTCCTAAATCGGACAAAATACATTCTGCAATATTTCCTGTAGAATTGTGCCAAAGAGTTATTGAATATTATTCTTTCAAAGGTGATCTCGTATTTGATCCATTTGGTGGAAGTGGAACTTTGGGACGAACCGCAAAAAGTTTAGGAAGAAGTTTTTTCTTAACTGAAAAGGAGTCTAAATATTTTGAATATATGAAAACTCTTCAAGCAAAGCCAAACGTATTTGAAAATGAAGTAACAAAGTTTTTATCATTAGAAGAATTTAAAAATAGCATATTATGACACTGACAGATCAAGTAATTAAAAACATCGTTAGTCGAGTGATAAAATCACAAGATTACCGAATTGAGATTGTAAATCTCATTAATGCAGAATTTTTACAGTTCGCGATTGATTTCTTTAAAAAAGTTGTTGAAGCAAAACTTAATTCGACAGATATTACAATAGAATGGTATAAAAATGCATTTATGAATGATGCTTTACCATCAGAAGATATTGCAATAAATTCTGGTTTAAACAAGAAAACCATTAGTAATATGTATCGTTCAGCAACAAGACAAATCGTAATCGAAGCTTCTAATGACCATTTTGATTCGTTGTATAATAGTATTCAGGCTTTGGTTGAAAATGAGAATGAAATAGAATTGACACTTACTATAAAATTTAAAGGGGTTAGTGTTGATTTGAATGTAAGTGAAAGTCTTATAGTTATAAACACATTGGCGGTTAAACGAGCAGCATTGCGGGGAGGAATGTGGAGTACAGCAGGAAAACGTGCTGAAAAATATTTAATGCTTACGCTTTGTAAGCTTTATGAAGTTGATCCTCAATACTATAACGCAGAGCATTTTATAAGAAATAGAGAATTAGATGTTGATAGAGAAATAGATTTTTATCTAATAAATCAAGAACATCAATATAAATGTGAAGTTAAATTAATGGGACAAGGCAATCCTGAAAGTGCAGATGCAATAATAGCACGTGGTAGTCATGTATTTGTTGCAGACACACTATCTCAGCAAAATAAGAATCAGTGTGATCAGTTAAATGTTAGCTGGGTAGCATGTAGGGATGAGAATGGATACAAACGTTTTGCACAAGTGTTAAAACGATTTAATATTCCTTATACTGAATATAATGGAAGTCTTGACGAAGATTTGCCTAAAATTTTAGACACAATTATTTAGGTTCATTTGATATTTTGAGTGATACCTTATTTCCGCAAACACTTTCCTTTCATTTTATTTTTCTTTGCTTAAAAGTACATTTCAATACGAAATTAGGGCAGAAAGTATTTCTTTATGCAGGTCAATTGATGCTATGGGCTAAAACGATATTCTCATCATGATAGCATATAGGCTGTTTTAACCATAAAAAGTGCCTGTTTTGAACTTCAAAACAGGCACTTTTGCTTTTTAAGGCGTATGCTAAAAAATTTATTTTCGCTTAAAGTGTGATACTAACACCAGCATACCATGTTGCACCATAGACAGGGGCATACATGAAAGCAGCGTCGTCGCCATGCTTTTCGTCTTGAACGTAACTGAAGATGTTTTTACCACCAGCATAGATGTTGAACACACCGATGCGTTTTGATACACGAGCATTCCACAAAGTGAAGGTATCGGTCTTCTTAATCTTTGATGTTTTAGGTGCATCTTCTGAATTATAGTCGATATACATTCTTCCTTGCAAAGAGCTTGTAATAGAGAACGACCATGTACCAGGAGTATATTCGAGGCTCAAATCGCCTGTCATAGCAGGGAAACGAGAGATATACTTGCTGTCTTTAGCGTATGCCAAACGTCCTGGAGCTTCTTTGCATTCGTCAGATTCTGCATCTGACCATTCTGCACGTTCGTGTTTGAATTTACCTTCATTGATAGTCCAATTCAAACCTGTCTTGAAATTTTTAAATGGATTCCACTTTGCACTCAATTCAATACCTTGAACGTATGCATCATCAACATTTTCCCATTGGTAAGTGTAACCAAACTTCTTTACTTCTTCTGTTGCAGGAGCAAATTGTATTTTGTCTTGCAAGTCAGTACGGAAGATATTAGCACTGAGTTGTACGTTCTTACCATAGTAGTCGGCAGAAAGATTGTAGCTAATAGAGCGTTCGCCTTTAAGATTTGATGACTTCCAAACACGTGGAGAACCTGAACAGAGGTGCAAATCTTCAGAGAAACCGTATGGAGCACGGAAACCTGTACCAAAGTTAGCACGGAGTACGAAAGCAGGACTTATCGCATACTTGATAGCCAAACGAGGGTTGAACGATGTTTTGTTGAACTTAGTTTTTGGGAAAGCAACGTCAGAAACCTTTACGCTTGTAGCATATTCTTCACCAGAGCGGTGAGAATCTACACGCAAACCTGGCACTACTGTAAGATTTGGCAATATGTTCCATTCGTCTTGTAAGAAGAAACCAACCTCGTTAGCGTGCTTCTTACCGATAGAAGTGTAAGGAACACCGAAGTAAGGGTTAGCTTTTTCTTCTTCAGCAGAGATGATGTAAAGACCAGTTTCACGCAAACGTGTGAAATAACCTTGTACACCAGCCAACAAAGTATGGTTGCCGAGGATAGAAGTGAAAGTAAGCGAAGGAGTAAATGTATTTTCCTTTGCAATGTAAGGGCGCATCATTTCTACGTCAGGACTAACTCCGTCAGGGTTAGCAGCATCTTTTGTAGCTTCCTGATAATTAGAAAGGAAGGTATCATTGGTTGCGTTACGCTTATGGTGAACGTATGCCATGGCAAGATTCAATTCTGAACGTGAGCCAATAGGCAGTGTATAAGCCAAATCAGTACTCAAACGATTGGTGCGAATATTCTCAGTTCCAGCAGAAAAAGGGTTTAAATAAAGATTGTCTTTCATATTTCCACCATAACGCAACTCGTCTAAAGCCTTTGCACGAATAACGAGTTTATCGTTTTTAGTAAACGGATTGTAGAAATAAATACTTGCGCCTACATTATTCATCAAACTGTAAACACGGTCTGAAACCTAGTCTTTATTTTTAACTTCCTTACGAGTTAATCCGTCTTGAGTTTGGTCAATAGCATCGTCTTCGGTGCGTTGAGCGGTTACTAACAAACCAACATTCTTATAGCGCATAGAACCTAAACCCTTGTAACTCTTGCGTCCGAAGTTACCCATTTGTATATCTGCATTCACAGAAGGCTCGAAAGTAGGCTCCTTAGAGATAATGTTGATGGCACCAGCCACCGCACTACTACCATAAAGCGCAGAGCCTGCACCCTTTACAATTTCCAATCGGTCTATATCGTTTGTACCCATTTGTTGCAAACCATAGACACCAGCAAGTCCAGAATAAACTGGTTCGCCGTCAAGCAACACCTGTGTGTGTTCAGCACCCAAACCTTGCATACGCACCATAGAGAAGTTGCAGAATTGGCATTGTTGCTCAACACGAATACCAGGCACACCTTCTAAAGCGTCATAAAGGTTTTGTGCATTTTTACGATTCAATGATTGTGATGTAAGAACCTCTGTAAGAATTGGCACATTCTTTACAAAATGCTCTGTTCGTGTACCCGTTACAACCACTTGGCTCAACTCTAAAACATCTTTTTCGAGCTTGAAATAAACCGCAGTACCTTTTCCTTGTACCATTTCCACTTCGATTTCTTGCTCTTGAAAACCATCAAGATTAGCAACAACAATTTGCTTTCCTAATGGCAAATCAGACATTTTAAAGTGTCCACTTGCATCACATTTTGTTTTTAGGGTAGTTCCTTTTACGCTAATCATAGCGTAAGGAAGGTGTTCCCCTGTTTCTTTGGCTTTAACATCGCCAAAAAGCATAGCATCAGTGCCTTGTGCAAACGAGAGAATGCTACAAAGCATACCAAAAAAATAGAATAAAAGTCCGTTTCATATAATTAATAAATTTAAACGGCGCAAAGATATTTATATAATAGGATATAGGCAATACCTATTTTTAAGTAAATATTTTTCAAGCACATACCTACAATAGATGATAGAATCCACCTTTATTCAAAAATAGAAGAAATATTAATAAAAAGTAGGGATTTCCCCCTTCTATGTAGGTTTTAACCCTTGTGAGAATAAAATATTAGTCTTACTTTTGCACTATAACATTGAATTAAGAACAATTTAAAATATAAAAGTCATGAAACGTCAGTATATATTATTCGTGAGCGCCATTGCAACATTGATGAGCCTCACTTCTTGCGACACATTACTCGCCCTCGATGGTGGTTCAGTAGGCACAGTTTATTCTACTGGTGGAGCCGTTTACGATGCTGGCTACGGTGTGGGTTACGGTGCTAATCGTGGGTATGCTAGTTTAAATTACGAGCAAGCTCGCCAGCAAGCCTTGTTCCTTTCCGATAAAATGGCTTACGAATTGGGGCTAAACGAATTGCAATACGAAGCAATCTACGAGATTAACCTCGATTATTTATTAAATATGCGCGGAGAAAGCTCTTTGTATGGCGATTTATGGGCGTTAAGAAACACAGACATCTTCTATGTTTTGAGTCCGCAACAATACAATTATTTTGTAAACATGGACTACTTCTACCGCCCTGTTTATTGGTACAACGATGCTTACGTATTTAGCATTTATAGTCGTTACGACAACCCTCGCTATTACTATCGCAGCCGTCCAAGCGTTTACAGCTCATATCGTGGTGGACACAGCCGTTACGGAAATAGCTATTATGCAGGACGTTTTGGCAGACGCGACGGCAGCCCTGTTGTCATCAATCGTGGCAATTTCGCAAATGACAATTCTCGTTACAGTGCGCCAGCCAATACAAGCCGATACAACAGCAACACTTCTTCCTTTGGAAACCAACAACGCAGAAACGGTGGAACATACGGACAAGGTAGCCTAAATAGCCAACAAAGTCGATTTGGAACGCAAAGACGTAATGATAATTCAAATAGAAATAGTACCTTTGGGGTTGGAAATCGTAAACCAAATAAAAACAATAGCCAATTTGGAAACGACAAACGCAATTGGAATAACTCTACTTTTGAAAGAGGAAACTTTAGCAAAAGCAATACAAATAATAGTTCGTTCGGAGGCAACCGCAGTTCGTTTGGAGGCAACCGCAGTTCGTTTGGAGGCAGCAACCGCAGCTCTTTCGGCTCAGGTAGTTCTAATTCAAAGGCACAACCCAACACAGCACCAAACAGTAAGTCTAATTCTGGTGGTTCATTCGGAGGACATAGATAAAAGAAAACATATATGCGCATAACAACTATAAGCCGCTTTAAAGTGGTAGCAGCAATGGTTAGAGGGTTCTTTCAAGGCTTTATAAACGGACAAATCGATGCAAAACAACCTGGAAGAACAGACCTAAAGCCAGTAGAATATAAACAAATAATAGCCGACAACTACGAAACGTTGTCGGCTTGTTTTGTGTCTGTCATGTTTCCAATATTGATTCGACTAAACTATGATAACCTCGAAGATGTTGCAGCAGACATGAAGAAACGTAAATTTAGCAATGCAACATCGCCAAAGCTTTTGCTTCGTTATGCTTGTGGGGCAAAAGCAATATACGATGCAGTCATCAAAGAATATCAAACACAAATGACAGCGTTGCTAATAGGCAGATTGCAACCCATGAAAACATTCTTCGAAACCTACGAAAAAGGTACAGAAGAACTTGAAGTTATAAGCGTTCCGCTGGCTATAAGGTCAATGGTGCGCACGCAAATGATGGCTTATAGCACAAGTTTGCAAGCTGCTAACCCTGAAATCAAAACCCTTCATCAAGCAACTGTCTTTAAATTAATGTTGCAAGGTATGGTTACATTGCTTCACGATGAACCCATTTCGTTAGAAGGCGACAACCTTGAAATGATTTTCCGCCGTGTTTCACTCAACTCTGATAACTTTGAAACCCTCATGAACGAAATGAATCAAGCCTACGAAGACTTGATTTAAACGTGTTGGAAGGCTAAAAACAAACGTAAGGCTGCAATCTTTCAATTACTTCGGGAGGGAAATCTTTCAACAAACGAAGTTGAGAAAGGTTAGTTAGCTTACCCTTCAAGCGGCGATAATCAACAATTTGGCGTGCCATATAAAAGTTAATGTAAGGGTGACGACGCAGTTGTTGAACAGAAAGCGTATTCAAATTTAATCGTTTCGTGTGGATATTGCGCACTTCAAAGAATGGTAATGATTCCAAAGGGAAGTCCTCTATTTCTTTCAATTGCCCTACATTCACATATCCACCAAGCGTTCACCATAACTAACAATAGCTTTTGCCCAACCAGAGCCTATGCCAGGAACCTTTTTCAGCATGGTTGTATCAGCCGAAGCAAGGTTAATATGTTCGCCTAACTTTATCTTTATAGGATAACGAATCGTATCTCGGTCATACTTTTTATAAGGTTTGTAGGCATCGTTCTGCTTGTATGCCTCATAAGCCTCGTGTAATTTACGCTGTTCTTCCTGTCGTTCTTGCTCATAACCTCGTATGGTTGCCATGGTAAAAGCGTTGATAATCGTCGCCAATGGTGATATAAGGTTCTAAAAGCCGATACTGTTTTCGTGTCAAACCATAAACTTTTGCAAACGATTGAGGCGAACGGAACACGCCACCTTTGGCTCTGTACTTATAAATGTTACGAATTTGGTAAGGAGCAAGACCCAAACGTTGCAACTGAATACTGTCTGCTGTGTTCGGGTCAAAGGGAAACAATTCAATTTTCTGACCGTCTTCTAATATGAAACTACGAGCCTCAGGCACATTATAACGCATCTTTCCAGTTTGATTACCTACAAAAGCTGTGCTATCGGCAGCGGTTAAAATAGTAGTTCCATGCTTATTGCCAATCAAAAAAATTGCTATTGTAGCCAATATGCCCAAAGAAAGCAAAAAGATGATTACTTTTCTATCAGACTTTTGCAAATAAAAAAAATCTCGAATATTCATACGATAATATCGTTAATATTTGATTATTTTCTCCAAAATGATACGTTTTTACAAAATATTTATTATATTTGTGGATACAAAGGAGAATTATTATGAAGAAAACTTATGACATTTTAAGAAAGTACCCATTCAGTTTAGCGTCTGTAATCGCTATTCTCGTAGTATCATTAATCAACATTCCTGACACTCCATTGAATGGAATTCATTTAATAGACAAGTGGACACACATTGCGCTTTACTTTGTTCTTGGACTGATTATAGCCCATGAATATTTTCATGGCTCTAATCATACTGACACGAAAGGCATGTTTTTGCGCGTTTGGTTATTGCCCGTTATTTATGGAGGAGCAATGGAAATCATGCAACTCCTATTCACCAATGGGCGAAGAAATGGCGAAATTCTTGATTTCGTAGCCGACATTGTTGGCAGTAGCTTGGCTTTGATTATCGGTATTCTATTGGCAAAGTATCTTTCCAAAGAAGATAAGGGTGCTGGCGCATCTGCCTATTGTAGAAACGCGCATCGCCAGTAACCTCCATACCTATAAAATCTGGTTTCACAAAGGCTTCGTTAGGGTTTGAAAGTTCTACTTCAGCCATAACCAAGCCTTCGTTTTCTCCATGAAATTCGTCTACTTCAAACGTGTGATTTCCGCTTTTTATTAAGTAACGATGCTTGTCTATTACGCCTTTTTCGCATAGTAAAAGCAAGTTTTTCGCCTCTTCCAAGGTAATTTGCTTTTCAAATTCATAACGCGACAAACCTCCATCGCGCGACGGACCTTTGATTGTGAGATATGCTTGATGGTCTCTTACACGAACACGAACGGTATTTGTGGCAGCAAAATAACCTTGTTGAATGTGGCTAACGCTGTATGCCTGCTGTTTCCAGTCTATGTTTTTATGAACTAAAAACTTTCTTTCAATTTCTAATCCGCTGCTCATTACGCAAAAATATACATTGCCCACGCCATGAGAATGAGAGCTAACACAACGAAAGAGATTACTATCCACTTAATCACTGACCTTGCTTGTTTCTCTTGTTTTGCCTCTTTTGCCTTTCTGTAGAGTTTACTTTTGTTGCTCATAGTCATATTTTTTATGTGGGAAGCACTGTGCCTCCTCGCAGGTTAATATTATATTAAGGTGGGATAGCAACTATCCCATTACTTTTTTCTATTCTTCTAACGGAAATTCCATGAGATAAGCCTTTATAAAGCCATCGATTTTTCCGTCCATAACCCCGTCAACATCGGAAGTTTGGTAGTTGGTTCGATGGTCTTTCACGCGTCTATCATCAAAGACATAGCTCCTTATTTGACTACCCCACTCTATTTTTTTCTTCGAAGCCTCAACCTTTGCTTGTGCTTCCATGCGTTTTTTCATAGCACGGTCGTACAATTGCGACTTCAAAAGTTGCATTGCCTTTGCTCGGTTCTTAGGTTGGTCGCGCGTTTCTGTATTCTCGATAAGGATTTCTTCCTCTTCTCCCGTGTCAGGGTCTTGGTACATATAGCGCAAACGCACACCCGATTCTACTTTATTTACGTTCTGTCCGCCTGCTCCACCTGAGCGGAAAGTATCCCAACTAACGCGTGCTGGGTCTACAAACACTTCGATGGTATCGTCAATAAGCGGAGAAACGAAGACACTGGCAAAGCTTGTCATGCGTTTTCCTTGTGCATTGAACGGACTTACACGCACCAAACGATGAACGCCATTCTCACTTTTCAAGAATCCGAAAGCATATTCGCCTCCTTCAAACTTCATGGTTACACTTTTAATACCAGCTTCATCGCCCTCTTGAATATCTGCTATGGTAACCTTATACCCATGTTGTTCGCCATAACGCATATACATTCGCATGAGCATTGATGCCCAATCTTGGCTTTCAGTACCTCCCGCTCCAGAATTTATCTTCATGACACATTCCATAGGGTCTTCCTCTTGGCGGAGCATATTCATGAGTTCTAATCCTTCAATATCGGTAATTACCTTTGCATAAGCAGTATCAACATCTTCTTCCGTAACCAATTCGTCTTTATAAAAGTCGAAAGCCAATTGCAATTCATCGGCTTGTGTTTTTACGTTTTCGTAGCCTTTGAGCCATTTTTCAATGCCCTTAACTTTCTTCATTTGCTCTTGCGCCCTTTCGGCATCTTCCCAAAAGTCAGGTGCTTGTGTTCGAAGTTGCTCTTCTTCGAACTCAATTTTCTTTTTATCTATATTGAGATAGTGGTTTAATGCGTCTACACGCGCCACTACATCTTTCAATTGTTCAGCTGTAATCACTTCTTTTTTATTTCAATAGAATTGTTTTTCTTCAAAATATGCTTACTTTATTCTTCGTACATTTTGTCAATGAGTTCCTTGTAGTTTTTATTTACTACTGGACGGCGTAATTTCAATGTGTTTGTAAGTTCCCCACTCTCTGCCGAGAATGCGTGTGGTAAGAGTGTAATTCGCTTGATTTGTTCGTAAGGAGCTAACAATTGTTGCAAAGTATCGATGCGTTCTTTCATCATTTTTATTACTTGACGATTATTGCAAAGCGATTCTTTGCTATCATATTCAATATTATAGTCCTTCGCCCAGTTTTCAAGAACACGGAACTCTGGTACAATGAGTGCCGAAACATATTTGCGCTGGTCGGCAATGACAGCCACCGAATCGATAAACTTATCTACCAACAGCATTCCTTCTATCATTTGAGGAGCAATATACTTACCATTTGATGTTTTGAAAAGGTCTTTAATGCGCTCCTTTAAGTAGAGTTCACCATCTTTTATATATCCAGAATCGCCCGTACGGAAATATCCTTCTTCATCGAATGATTTGGCATTGATGTGGTCGCGATGATAATATCCTGGTGTAATGGTTGGACCTTTCAACAAAATTTCATCGTTTTCACCAATTTTTACTTGTATGCCTTCAATTGGAAAACCGATAGAACCTATTGTAAATCCCTTTCCTTTTATATCGCAACTTACGGTTGCTAAGCTCTCTGTCAAGCCATAACCAACAAGAATATCAAGCCCAATGCTATGAACAAACTCCTCCACTTCTGGCGAAACGTATGCGCCTGCGGTTGGGAAAAGGTTAGGATTAATGAGTCCAAGCTGCTTTCTTACAAGGCTCAAAATGGTTTTATTGATAAGCTTGTATTCTATTTGCAAATTCAAAGGAGGGCGCTTTCCACGTCCAATATAGACTACATTGTGCTTTCTTCCAACCTCTAATGCGTGTTGAAAGAGTTTTCGTTGAACAGCACTTGCACTATTCATCTTTTCTTTTACTGCAATGTAAACCTTTTCCCAGAAGCGTGGCACAGCTGCCATACAGGTAGGATTGGTTTCTCGCATACTGTCTTGAATTTCTTTGGGATAGGTGTTGATAATAAGTTCGCCTCCATTTCCTAAAACCAAATACGAGAATGCTTTCTCAAAAACATGCGCAAATGGCAAGAAACACATAGACCTATCTTTTTCATTAACAGGCACTCGCTACTATTTGCGGTCATTGCAGCGTTATACATGCCGTGTGTTAGAATAACGCCTTTGCTCTCTCCCGTTGTTCCGCTTGTATAAAGTATGTTGCAAATATCCTCATCGTTTGCTTCAGCATAGCGTGCTTCTACTTCCGATTGGCGTGGTTCGCCTTCTCCCAACTTGATGAAATCTTCAAAGAAGATAGCATTAGGGTCTTGCGGACTAATGCGCACACTTGAATCATAAATAATAATACGTTCAAGCGATGGGCAAAGTGAAAAAATTCTGCGTGCTTTGTCGTATTGCTCTTGCTCGCCCACAAAAATATATCTCACGCTAGCATCTTGAATGACGTATTGTATCTGCTGTTCAGAGCTATTTGCGTAGATAGGTATCGTAACGACACGAACTCCATACGCCCCAAAGTCGGTGTATAAATATTGTATGCAGTTCTGCGAGAATACCGCAATATTTTCTTGTGGCTTTAAGCCAAAATTGAGCAAAGCGTTTGAAACCTGCTTTACACGCATAGAGAATTGATTCCAAGAAACCGATTTCCATTTCAAATTTCCGAAATTTCGGAAAGTCAAAGCTGGTTTTGTGCCGTACTTTTTTGCTTGCTCGTGAATGAGAATTGAAAAATGATATTCTGCCTGCATAGATATATTTCTTTTGTAAGGGACAGATATTACCCTTTGTTATCAATGCAAAAATAGCAAATTATCGTCAATTAAGGAAATTATTTGGTGTTTTTTTAGGCTGACAAGGCTAAATGAGGAACTCTGGAATTACTTATAACTCTATAATCCCCTTACACGCTTGGTTTTCTTACCTTTTCTTTCTCACAAGGGTGAGTCCGTCGCGCAGTGGTAAAATGACAGTTTCCACTCGTTCGTCATGGGCAATAAAGTCGTTAAACACCTTAATTCCTTGTGTCTGTCGGTCATGATTGTAGTTTGCATCTGTTACATGCCCGTCCCAGAGTGTATTATCGGCAAGAATAAACCCACCAGGACGCATTATTTTCAGCACCATTTCGTAAGTTTCAAGATACGTTCTTTTGTCGCCATCAATGAATGCCATATCAAATTCTACCCCCAATTTCGGTGCTTCCACGTTAGCATCGCCAATGCGAAATTCTATTTTTTGAGCCACTGCCGAGCCTTCTATCCACGGACGAGTAAAGTCTTCCATTTCATCGTTTATCTCAAACGTGTACAACTTGCCGTCTTCGGGTAATCCTTCGGCAATACAAATAGCCGAATAACCACTGAATGTACCCACTTCCAACACGTTTTTAGGCTGTACCATTTGCACCAACATTTTCAATAGTCTGCCTTGCAAATGCCCACTTGCCATGCGTCCGTGTACCGTGTGAATATTGGTTGCACGATAAAGGCGGTACAAATAGTCGCCTTCGGGTTCGATATGGTCGAGAATATATCGGTCTAACGCTTCGTTTTCTGTCATTTTTTTGTCTTTAAAGCCTCAACAGCCAATCTGTAACTTTCCATGCCGAAACCTTGAATCGTGCCTATGCACGCAGCCCCAATAAAAGAGCGACTGCGAAACTCCTCCCGATTGTCCACGTTGCTTATATGTACCTCAACCACAGGGGTTTTAATGGCACGAATACAATCTAAAAGAGCAATGCTATAATGGGTGTATGCGCCAGCATTCAGCACGATTCCGTCATACGAAAAACCCACTTCCTGCAATTTATCGACGAGTTCGCCTTCAATATTGCTCTGGAAATATTCTATTTCGATGTCGTTGTATTGTTTTTTGATGCGTTCCAAACACGCTTCCATGGTTTCGTTGCCATAAATTGTCGGTTCGCGTTTACCCAACAGATTTAAATTTGGACCATTGATAATGATTATTTTCATATTAAACAGAAATTACTTATCTTTGCAAAGATAGGCAAGTGATGTTTTAAAACTCACGTTGCGCTCACTGCAAAAATACGCAAAAAAAATGGAAAGTAACAAAGATTCGTCTTCAAATGTTCTTCGTAAGTATCAACGCTACCTAAAATTGGAGAAAGCATATTCTGCCAATACGCTTGATGCTTATATGCGTGATGTGGAAAAGTTGTTGAAATATCTTGCCAATGAAAAGATAAATCCTGAAGAAGCTAAGTTGGAAAATATTGAAAACTTTGCTGCTGCGGTAGGCGACCTTGGTATCGGTGCGCGTTCGTTGGCAAGAATATTGAGCGGAGTCCGCCAATTCTTTCGCTATCTTGTGTTAGAAGGTTACATTGAAGCCGACCCTACTGAACTTTTAGAATCGCCTAAGCAACCGCAACATTTGCCCGAAGTGCTTTCGACCGAGGAGGTTGATAGTTTGGAAAATGCCATCGATTTGAGTAAATGGGAAGGACACCGCAATAAAGCCATTATTGAAGTGTTGTTTTCGTGCGGATTGCGTGTTTCGGAACTCACAAACCTCAAGTTATCAAATCTTTATGCCGACGAACAATTCGTTCGTGTCATGGGTAAAGGTTCTAAGGAACGGCTCGTACCAATATCGCCTCGTGCCTTAAAAGAGCTTAACTTTTGGTTCATCGACCGCAACCAAATGAAGATAAAAGAGGGTGAAGAAGATTTTGTTTTCCTCAATCGACGAGGTGCGCACCTTACTCGCACCATGATTCTCATCATGATAAAGAAGTATGCGCAAGAAGCTGGAATCAAAAAGACCATTTCGCCCCACACGTTGCGCCATTCTTTTGCCACGGCTTTGTTGGAAGGTGGTGCCGATTTGCGTGCCATTCAAGCCATGTTGGGGCATGAAAGTATTGGGACAACCGAAATTTACACGCACATAGATACTTCCACTTTGCGACAAGAGATATTGGAACACCACCCACGGAATATTCATTATGCTGAAAATAAGTAGTTTACATATCTTTTAATCTTCTCGCAAACGAGCTTTACGGAGAAGACACTCAAAATAGGCTCTTTTGCGCTTCAAAACCTATTGTTTTAGATATCAAAAGAGCCTATTTTGAAATTTAAGACATAAGTTATCGGTTGCAGATTCGGTATTGATATGCAAAAATATCATTTCTTTCTCTTCCCTACCATAAAGGGAAAATAGTGAAAAACTACCCAAGCCGCTAACGAACTAAAAGCATAGACAAGCAGAAAGGCAAACATGACTTGTTGGTAATGACCTGTATAATTGAAGTGGAAATGGTGTAACAACATAGCAGTGATAAGGGGAATGCCACCAGCGAGGAAGTAAATGACAAGACTACGGCGACCAGTCCATTCCAACCATGTTACGCTGCCCACTTGTTTTGCCAAACTAACGAAGAACAATGTCCCCACAAGGGCATCGAAAATAAAGACATACCAATTGTCTATCATAATGGGTTCGACAACCATTTTGAAGTTATTGGCATCTTCATATACTTTTATAATAAGAAAAAGAATAAAGAAAAAGAATAATGATGATAGGGTGTGGAAATGGTTGATAACTGTTTCGTACTTGTGGTAAGTGTATCCAAGATAGAGAATGACGATAGCCATAGCGGCATTTTCTATCTGCCAATAAAGATTATCATAGTGGGTGGAAAGAAAATAACAACTCGTTGCACCCACGAGAGCAAGTGTTAATAAACTAAGACTTTTCCCCTTGAAAACCCATAACACGGTGGAAAACACTATTTCGGCAACGATTAATGCAGCAACAAACCACGATGCTTGCCCTGTAACAACGGTTAAAAGTGTTGCACCAATATCCATTCCGTGTACCAAAGCCTTGGGAATGGCAATGATTGTGGTGAAAATGAAGTAAGGAACGAGCAAACTGCGGACAATACTGACCAACTTTTTGCGCAACGAAAAAGGCTCATCGCGGTAAAAAAGATAGCCCGAAAGAAAGAAAAACACCACCAAAACATTGCCCACATAGTGGCGATAATCAATGATATTTGTGCCTGTGAAATAAATTTCGGTATGGTCTAACAATATTGCAACCATACAAAAGCCACGCAAAGCATCGACCCAATGTTTTCTTTCCTTCTGCTCTAATGCCATATCACTGCTCGTTTACGCATCGTTTAGGATAAAAAGAGGAAGAAACACAGAGGTTTCTCGGTTGAATTTGACATATCGATAGGCGTTTTGCATAGGGTTTTAATTCACAATAGCAATCTTACAAACTGTTCCGTTGTTGCCTTCTTGGTCGGAAGCCAACACCATGTAGACGCCTGATGCAACACGTTTTCCGCTTAAATCATTGCCGTCCCACACAAAAGTGCCACCATTGCTTCTGCCTTGTGCCACTAAAACGCCATTGGTTGTAACTACTTTCACGTCAGAATTGTTTGCCAATCCCATCACTGTAATGAGTCCTTTGTAACCTGGTTTTACAGGATTTGGATAGGCGTATGCCTCTTCGCTATCTCCTTCGGCAGGAGTTGAAGCGTCACTCATGTAAGAACAAAGTCCTTTATCGGTTCCAAAGAACACTTCGCCCGTCTTGTCGTTGATAGCAATGCTCTCAATATTGTTAGAAAGTAAAGGCGAATTGGTAGACAAGAAATGCTGCACTTGGGTCATATTGTCGGCACTGATAAGATAAGCTCCACTACTTGGTGTACCAAACCATTTGCGTCCGCCGCCATCAATCGCCATACAAGTAATCTCAACACCCGACAAAAGATAGTCGGCAAGGTTGGTTCCGTCGTTGCGAGGCACTTTCACTTGTTCAAAAATAGCCTCCTCTCCCTTTGAAATTTCTGCACTATGAAGTACCAAAGGCCCCACACTTGTGCCTATCCAAATGTTGTTTTGATTGTCTTCTAAAACACAATTTACGCCATTAACCGCCACTGTGGTGTTGTCTTGATTTACAAAATGGGTGAAAGAAGAAAGAACATCGGTTGAAGGTTGGTAGCAAAATAGCCCTGGTTTGTTCCAATGACTATTACCAAACCACAATAGGTTACGACTATCGAACATGGCGTTACTCATTACTGGCAAACTAAAATGTTCGTACATCAAGGCTTCCTTATGGTGGGAAGTAAATGTTCCATCAGGTGAAAGTTTAAACAAAGAAGTATTAGGAGTTTTGCTATTAAGCACCCAAAGATTGCCTTCTTTATCGAAAGCCATACCACTGATGACCACATAATCGTTACCTAATTCCTTTCCTTTATACCATGTTGGGCGCAAAGGACTATTGTCTTTGTTATAAAATTTCTTGATTTTACCATTCAAAAACTCGTATAAACCAGCTCTACCTCCTACAAAAACATGTTCAGAATTCTTTGGATCTACTGCCAAACAATTCAAATCATGATAATTATAACCCGTTATTTTTTCTAATTCGTCTTGATAAATTGTCCACTCATCACCTTGTAATACTTGAATTGTACCTGGTTGGTTGAGCTGAACCTTTCCTATTTCGAACGCACCACCCACGGAATAAAGGCGGTCGTTAAGGTATTTCATGAAGAAAAATCGGTTGTATTTAGGACCACCAGGGAGCAATGGTCTTACTTTTTCTAAATAATTGCCGTCAATATTCTTATTGCGGGGCTTGAATTCTCCTATCCGCTGCCAATTATTTTTATCCAAAAGATTGTTGGTAAGCAGGCAACTATAAACGCCTTTATCCTTACTTGCAGCATAAATGTATTTGCCTTCAATGTAAGAATAATCAACATTGAAACCAAGATTATAGGTATCGCTGATTTGAGCCGTAGAGGTATTCAGTTTAATAATGCCAAAACCAATTGAAATATAGCAAAATCCTTCGTACATATCAAGGCTATTCACCTTTTTATTTTCCGTCATTGATTTACGAAAATAGTATGGCACATTGATAATATTGCCTTTTTCGTCCAACATATCAATGTTGTAATCGGCATAAACGATAACCAAACGTTTTGAAACATTATTCCACGCAATGAAATCAATATCTGTTCCATTGAGTCCATTGCCTTTATCAAAGGTTTGAATGCTATTGTCCGATTCATTGTAAACATACAAATTATCGGACGCCATGACGTATAATTTGGTGCCACCCTTCTCTATCCATTGCACATTACTGTATGCCATGTAATGTTTCCACGTACCTGTTCCACCTGAAAAAGTATATAATGGGAGCATGAAAAACATGCAAACGAGAGCGAATATGTATTTTCTTTTTATCATTTTCTTAAAGCATTATAGTGTAAAAAGTAAACGAGCTTATAAATATTAAACAAGAAAATGTTAGGATTATTGCCTTTTAAGTTGTGTTTTAGTGGTTTACCTATGATTTTAAACAGCCATGCCCCGAGTTTGGAAAGATGGATTTTGCGTAATTTTTCAACCATTTCTAAAAGATTAGAATAGCCTTTTAGTTCGGTTTGAAAGTCAGAAAGTGTGCGCAAAGACTCCTCCGTTTTACTTAAAAATACATCGTTTGGCTCGAAATCTTCAAACAAAACAGGGTTATTAATGTGGTTGATTTTTGCCTTTTTGGCTTTAAATTGTTTGCCAAGCAATACGTCTTCAAATCCGTAATGCTTTATATCTTCGTTGTAAGGGCTGTTTTCAACCAACGTTCTGTGGGCTATAAAGTTGGTACTAAGGTGTTGGTAAGGTGTTTTTCTACGGCTTTCGGCACTGATAGCTTCTTTTGACGCCTGCTCATAGCGGTATCTGAGATTACTTTTCCATTTTTTTTCGTCTTCAACAATATCAATTCCGCCCACAATAACATCGCCATCGGCTTGCAAATAATTGTGTATAAAGGTTGGATTGTCAAGCGAAAGGTCGCCATCAATAAACAGAATCCACTCCTTTGTGGATTGTGTTACAAGGAAATTGCGTATTGCTGACCGCCCAACATTGTGTTCTCGCTCAATATACTGCACTCCTTCAAGGCGTGTTATCGTTCTGTTTTCAATAATAAAACTATTGTCTGGCGAGGCATCATCGGCTACAATAATTTCAAAGTCAGCCCCTTCTGCCACACACTGGCGTTGCAATTCACGAACAAGCGACGTGCAATTGCAGTTGTAAGTGGGCAGCAGAATGGACAAATTTTTACTCTTTTTCATTTCTTTTCTATGGAATTCGCAACAAAAACATAGTGTTTATTGCTGTTTTAAATAGGCTGCGAGCTTTTGAACAGCACGAGCTCTATGCGAAATTTGGTTCTTAATTTGTTCGCCAAGTTCAGCAAAACTTTTGTCATAGCCCTCTGGAATAAAGATAGGGTCGTAGCCAAAACCTTCCGTTCCCGACTTTTCCGTAGCTATTTTGCCCTCCACTCTGCCTTCAAATTGGTATTCCTCGCCGTCAATAATCAGCGAAATGATGGTGCGAAAATGGGCGTTTCGATTAGCATTATCGCCCAATTTTGCCAGCAATTTGCGCATATTTGCTTCGCTATCGTGGTCGGTATGTTCATCGTAACGTGCTGAATGCACCCCTGGTTCACCATTAAGAGCGTCCACTTCGAGCCCTGTGTCGTCGGCAAAGCAATTCAAATGATAGTTATCATAGATAAAATGCGACTTTATACTCGCATTTCCTTCCAACGTTTGGGCAGTTTCTGGAATATCAACATTGCAGCCAATATCCTTCAAAGACACAATTTCAAAACAACTTCCGAGTATGTTTTTAATCTCTGAAAGTTTGTGTTCATTGTTCGTTGCAAATACTATTTTCATTTTATTGCTCCTCTTTTATTGTTGAATCGCCATTAGGATAAACCTGAGAAAGCACCTTTTCAGCATTCTTTGTACTAACTTTTATTCTGTCAAAGCCTTCGCCAAATACGCCAATTACCGAACTTTGGCTCACAAAAGCCAATGGGTCTATGATTTTAACGATACGGAAAATAGACTGACTTTCATTGCGTTTAGCCATTAAGCAAATCACTTTCACGTCCTTTCCTGTGTACCAACCGTGTCCGTCAAGTATGGTTATGCCTCGGTCGCGCTCCTGCATTATGGCATCAGCTATCTCTTCATACTTCTTAGAAAAGATGAGAAATTGAACTGATTGGCGGCGTAAATTCATTACATGGTCAAGCATAAAACATTCAATAAACATAGTGCAAAGACCGAAAACTACCTTATGGAAACGCTCAATGTATGTGCCAAATTGTGGAAAGAGCATACAAGTACTGATGATACAAATATCAACAGCCATTAAAACCTGCCCCAACGAAATGTCTTTGTATTTGTTGATACAAGCAGCCACTATATCTGTACCACCCATACTACTGCCATTGAGGAAAATAACAGCCATTCCTGTACCTGTAATGCAGCAACCAACGATGAGAGACATGAACTTTTGGTCTTCGCCTAATACCTTTACAAAGTGTCCACTGGCATCTACTGGCATTAATTGTTGGGCAAATTTCAACATGAAATATAGCACTACAATGGCGTAAATGGTTTTCATCATGAATTTTAAACCCAAAATTTTCAATGCAACGCCCAATAAAGCAACGTTAATTATCATGTAGGTGTTTTCCAATTTAAACTCCGTAGCATAATAAATAATTGCTGAAAGACCTGTTACACCACCTGTTACAATCTCGTAAGGCATTAAAAATACTGTGAATGCTGCTGCATACAGAAAAAGACCGAGGGTTGTAAATACATAATCTTTTACCTCGCTCCGAATTAATTGTTGATTTATAGTCATCTTTTTATCGTTATGAAGCACATTCTTGGTCTTTCTAAAACCAAGAATGCGCTTTGTTATTATTACTTGCAAACAATGTTTACAATCTTTTTCGGTACTACTATCACCTTAACGATAGTTTTTCCGTCAATATATTTTATTGTTCTTTCGTCTGCCAATGCCGTTTTTTCTATTTCTTCCTTGCTTGCATCAACCGAGAAAGTCATTTGGAAACGTGCTTTACCATTGAAAGAAATGGTAAGTTGTACTTCACTTTCTTTCAAATATTCTTCGTTATATTCAGGCCATTGAGCATCGCAAACACTACCATTCTCGCCTATTACTTCCCAAAGTTCTTCGGCAATGTGTGGTGCAAATGGTGCGATTGTGATGAGCAAACTGCGCAATAAACCACAATTGTTACACTTTTGCTGTCCCAACTCGTTTACACAAATCATGAAAGCTGATATTGCCGTGTTGTAAGAGAATTGTTCAATATCGTAAGACACCTTCTTTATCAACTTATGAACACTCTTCAACGATTCTTTTGAAGGTTCGTTGTCGTTCAATTCTTGTTGATATAACTTCCAGAACTTCTTCAAAAAGCGGAAACAACCGTCTATTCCGTTGGTATCCCAAGGCTTACTTGCCTCAACAGGACCTAAGAACATTTCGTACAAACGCAAGGTATCAGCACCATATTGTTCCACTATCACGTCAGGATTAACCACGTTGAACATTGATTTTGACATCTTTTCTACTGCCCAACCACAAAGATATTTGCCGTCTTCGAGTATAAATTCAGCGTTTTTATATTCTGGTCGCCATGCTTTAAAGGCTTCAACATCAAGCACATCAGCATGAACAATGTTTACATCAACGTGGATTTGCGTTGTTTCATATTGGTTTTTCAAGCCTAAACTTACAAAAACTGGTGCTTTAGAATGGTCGTCTGAATTGACACGATAAACGAAATTAGAGCGTCCTTGTATCATTCCTTGATTGACTAACTTTTCGTATGGTTCTTCTTTACAGCTATAACCATAGTCGTGAAGGAACTTATTCCAAAAACGAGAGTAAATCAAATGCCCCGTAGCATGCTCTGTTCCACCGACATAGAGGTCTACATTTTGCCAATATTCGTCTATTTCTTTGCCTACCAAAGCCTCATCATTGTGTGGGTCCATGTAGCGAAGATAATAAGCTGAACTACCTGCAAAACCAGGCATTGTGTTCATTTCCAATGGGAAAATAGTCTTGTTATCAACCAAAGATTTCTCTACAATCTTCTTATTCTGTTCGTCCCAAGCCCATATTTCAGCACGTCCCAATGGTGGTTCGCCCGTTTCGGTTGGTTCAAACTTATTGATAGCAGGCAATTCTATTGGCAAACATTCTTGTGGAACCATATAAGGCATACCGTCTTTGTAGTAAACTGGGAATGGTTCGCCCCAATAACGCTGACGTGAAAAGATTGCATCACGCAAACGATAGTTTACTTTTACCTTGCCCAAACCTTGCTCGGTAATATATTTTTTAGTCGCCGCAATGGCTTCTTTCACGGTCAATCCGTTCAAAGAGAAACCGCCTTCGGTAGGTGTTTCAGGACTATTGATGACGATACCTTCCTTTGCATCGAAACTTTCTTCCGATACATCAGCCCCTTCAATCAATGGACGGATAGGAAGATTGAAATGTTTTGCAAACGCATAATCACGGCTATCATGAGCTGGCACAGCCATGATTGCGCCTGTTCCGTAGCCCGAAAGCACATATTCAGAAATATAAATAGGGAGTTTTTCGCCTGTGAAAGGGTTGATACCATAAGAGCCCGTGAAAACGCCTGTTACTTTTCGGTCGCTCATACGGTCTAATTCGGTACGTTTCTTCACATACGCTAAATATTCCTCTACCTCCGCCTTTTGCTCTTCGGTTGTTAAGTCGGCAACCAACTCGCTTTCAGGAGCAAGTACCATAAATGTTACGCCAAACATGGTGTCGGCACGAGTGGTGAAAATAGTAATATCGTGTTCTACTTCTTCGCTTCCAACAGGTGTAACAGCTTTGAAAACCACTTCAGTACCTTCTGAACGACCAATCCAATTGCGTTGGGTTTCCTTCATAGAGTCAGACCATTTCACTTTATCCAAGCCGTCTAACAAACGTTGAGCGTATGCTGACACACGCAAGCACCATTGTTTCATTTTCTTTTGAACAACAGGATAACCGCCACGCTCGCTCACTCCGTCTACAACTTCATCGTTGGCAAGCACAGTTCCAAGCCCTGGACACCAGTTTACCATGGTTTCGCCAAGATAAGCAATGCGATAATTCATCAACGTTTCTTGTTGTTCCTTTTCGCTCATGCTTATCCAATCGCGAGCCGAGAACATCTTTTCTTCACCTTGCGCTACGTTCAAATTCAGCGTTCCCTCCTCTTCAAAGTGGCGAACAAGCTCAGAAATAGGTTTAGCCTTGCCCTCGTTATTATCGTAATACGATTCAAACATACGTTGGAAAGCCCATTGTGTCCAATGATAATATTTAGGGTCGCAGGTTCTAATCTCACGTTCCCAATCGAACGAGAACCCTATTTTGTCTAATTGCTCACGATAGCGTGCAATGTTCTTATCGGTTGTAATAGCAGGGTGTTGCCCCGTTTGAATGGCATACTGTTCGGCTGGCAATCCGTAGGCATCATATCCCATAGGATTAAGGACGTTGAAACCTTGCAAACGCTTGTATCTTGCGTAAATATCGCTTGCAATATAACCCAAAGGGTGTCCCACATGTAAGCCTGCTCCCGATGGATATGGGAACATATTGAGTACATAGAATTTCTTTTTATTCTTGTCTTCAACAACCTTATAGGTTTTGTTCTCAACCCATTTCTTCTGCCATTTCTTCTCAATGTCTGTGAAGTTGTATTCCATTCTTATATCTTTTTTATTTTATTTATTTCGCGTAGAATGCTTATCAAAAAGCAAAAATAACAGCAATGCACTCGTTCATTTCCATAAATGACGGGAGTACATAACCCTCCAATTTGCAAAATTACAAAAAAATGATAGGCTAACAAGTATTTTTTCCTAATAATTAAGGTATTACCTTATTTCCGCAAACAAATTCCTTGTTTGTTTCAAAACTTGTTTGAGCCTCATTTACTCCTATGAGAAAGTTCGATGTGTTATTTTTTTACCCCAG
>NZ_BAIS01000038.1 GCF_000613345.1 Prevotella disiens JCM 6334 = ATCC 29426
TTTCCCAAGAAACCGTGTATCAATGTACAAAGGACTATTGACACACAGCTTGCTCTGTTCTGAATTCATCGAACTCCCGCTAATATTAGGTTTCTGTTCGTCAGGCCACGAGTTCGCTATTGCTTCTTCTCTCCCAAGGGTCGCCCCTTGAAACTTGCAAGTCGCTATGGGGTTCGTTGGCAACTACGCCCCGAGTGGACTTTCACCACAGATGTATGATATGCCCGTCATACCAAAACAGGCGCAAGCTCTATTTCGAAACAGACCTTGCACCATACAAATTAGAGAGTTATAAAAAACTTTCGGTCACGGGTTGATGATTGCTCCACCGCCCGAAGAAGAATCATCCGAGGCGACTTCGCCTTCCCTTTCCTCTCACTCGATGTCCACAACCGCCAGTCTACGCACGGCACGGCAGTCGCCACCTGTGACCCTCGTGCCGCCTCCACGGAAGCGGGTTTCGGGAATGAAGCACACACGCACGCTGTTGATGAGTGCGGCGGTTACTTCCTTTTCTGTTGCCACGCCGTTATTGTTCGTCACAGCCGTGAAGTAGAATGAGCCTATGCCGCCGAGTCTCACCGAGCAGCCCTGTGCCATATAGTCGCCCGTCACGTTAGCGACTACTGCCAAAAGCTATTTAGAAGAGATCTCTGCAAAAGTCCCCTGACAGGAGGTATAACTTATTGGTAGGCAGATATTGTGTTTCTGGCAAAATGGAGTTTTGCAGAGGCCTCGGATAATATTGTATTCGCTTTCAGAGTTGCACACTACGACACGACTGTCTAATTAGAGATTAATTTCTGCGAGAGGGTACTATTATAATTTATGCCCATTATAAAATACCCACTTTTAAGTATTGCAAAACTTGTTCACACCTCGTACCTTTGCAGCAAATAAATAAAAGAGTATGATAAAACGAAAGTACCATATTATATATATGGATATACATCCCTCGACTATCGAAGCGCATTGTTCAAGAAAAGAACAGTGCGTTTTTTTTATGAACAAAATAGAACAACGTTCACTATTAATCCTTTACCCTCATCATGCAAACTCTGAAAGATGACATTCGGCAGCGCATCATCGCTACCGCCCGTGCAGAATTTATCGCACATGGCGTACGCTGCACCTCCATCCGCACAGTGGCTCGCAAGTCAGGTGTCGCTGTAGGAAACCTATACAATTACTTCAAGAGCAAGGACGAACTGTTTTGCGAGGTGTTGCGTCCTCTCACCAAGGCATTGAACAAACACATCCTGTCGCACAATGACGAAAAGTTCCTGTCGATAGATGTGTTCAACATGCGGCAACGCCAAATAGATTACATCTTTGCCATGCTCGCCATCATCAAAGACTTCCGCCCAGAGCTTCGACTACTCCTATTCAACTCGGAGGGTACGTCGCTACAAGGATATAAAGACAAGATGGTGGACAGACAGATGAAGGTGGGCATGGAATACCTGCGACTGATGAAAGAACGATATCCACATCTCAACGCCAACATTTCGCCATTCTTGGTTCACATCACTTGCTCTACATGGATAACCGTTTTCTGCGAGATTGTAGAACACGAAGATTACAGCGACGAGGATATCAAAGTTGCCTTGGAGCAGTACATGGATTTTAGCATGGCAGGTTGGAAAGCATTACTGAAACCATAAAGACTAATTATTAAAAGACGATAATATATGATGAAAACTCTCAAACGTTTAGGAGCTTACATGGGAGGCGCAAGTGGTTGCTGCCCTGCTCCGTCGGGCTGTCGGCAGTCAACGGACTGCTGTCGCTTGTCCCATTCATACTTTTGTGGCTCGTGGTGCGCACACTACTAATCGCCAAAGGCAACCTCTCGAGCACCCCTCTTATAGACTATGCCCTATGGGCTTTTGTCATATCGGTGGCAAACGTGTTGCTCTACTTTTTGGCACTGATGCTCTCTCATCTTGCAGCATTCCGTATCGAAACCGACATGAGGCGCAAAGCGATGCAACGGCTGATGCGCGCGCCATTGGGCTATTTCGATGGACAAAATACGGGGCGTATGCGCAAAATCATTGATGAGGATTCGGGACAGACACATACTTTCGTGGCGCACCTGCTACCCGACGTGGCGAGCTGTGTCGTTGCTCCGATAGGTGTTATCGTACTGTTATTCGCTGTGGATTGGCAGTTGGGTACGGCTGCAATGATACCGCTCGTTGGCGCTATAGGCATTATGGGATATATGATGAACCCGAAGAACAACCAATTTCAAAGGCTCTACCTTGATGCGCAGGAGAAGATGGGGGCAGAGGCGGTGGAATATGTCAGAGGCATTCCTGTGGTCAAGGTGTTCCAGCAGACGGTCTTCTCGTTCAAACGTTTCTACGATAGCATCATCAGCTACCGCGACCTTGTCATCAAGTGTACGCTTGTGTGGCGCACGCCAATGTCGTTTTATATACTTGCCATCAATGCCTTTGCCTTCATTCTCGTTCCTACCGCTATTATCCTGATAGGACACGGTGGAGATACAAGCACAATTATTGCCAACGTGATACTTTATGTGGTGATTGCACCGCTCATCGCTTCCAACGTGATGAAAGCCATGTATCTCAGTCAGGACCTTTTCTTAGCAAATGAGGCTGTGGAACGATTAGAGCAGCTCACTGATATTGCACCGCTCTCGCAGCACGACAAGCCAAAACGTGCAGAAGCGTATGACATTCGTTTCAACGATGTTTCGTTCCGATATGAGGGAGCGGAGAAAGATGCAGTGAGTCATATCAACCTTACCATTCCCGAAGGAAAGACGGTTGCGCTTGTAGGAGCGTCGGGCAGCGGAAAGACCACGATAGCAAGATTGATACCCCGTTTTTGGGACGTGCGTCATGGCAGCGTTACCATAGGAGGCATAGACGTGAGGGATATGCGCAAGGACGAACTGATGCGCAACGTGTCGTTCGTCTTCCAAAACACCCGTCTGTTCAAAACTTCGCTCATCGAAAACCTACGTTACGGCAATCCTGATGCAACAACCGAACAGATCAACCGTGCCATCGACCTCTCGCAAAGCCGCGAGATTATTGACCAGCTACCACAGGGATTGGATACCGTTATCGGTGCCGAAGGTACTTATCTTTCGGGAGGTGAGCAGCAGCGTATTGTTCTTGCCCGTGCCATTCTGAAAGATGCTCCTATCGTGGTGCTCGACGAGGCAACCGCCTTCGCCGACCCCGAAAACGAACAGCTTATCCGTAAAGCACTGGCACATCTCACCCAAGGAAAGACCGTGCTGATGATAGCCCATAGACTTACCACTGTGCAGGATGCCGACAGCATCGTAGTTGTGGACAACGGCAAGATAGTCGAACAGGGAACGCACGAGGAACTATTGAGCAGGGAAAAGCAATACCACCGTATGTGGAATGAATATCAACAATCTGTTTCGTGGAAACTATAATCTATTAAAAGTCATAAAGTCATGATTAAATATTTTCAAAACCGTTTTGCTCTTACGGAAAAAGGAGCAAAAGACTTGCGGCAAGGCATCGTCTTTTCGACACTGCTCAACCTTGTGCTAATGCTGCCACCCACTTATTTGTTTTTCTTCCTGATGGAGTATCTCGATGATAAGTCAATGAATGCTCCTCATACGTTGTGGTTTTATCTCCTCATGGCAGCAGGGCTTATGGTCGTGATGCTCGTCGTGATTCGTCGGCAATACGACAGCACCTATACCACCGTATATAATGAGAGTGCGCAACGCCGTATCTCCTTAGCCGAGAAACTGCGCCGTTTGCCTCTCGCCTTCTTTGGTGAGCGCAATCTCTCCGACCTCACTGCCACTATGATGGAAGACTGCACACAATTGGAAACAACGTTCTCGCACGCCATTCCCCAACTGTTTGCTTCCGTGATGAGCATTGTCATTATCGCAGCGGGAATGTTCTGTTACGACTGGCGATTAGCCATCGCTGTGTTTTGGGTAGTGCCATTTGCCTTGGTGGTGCTGTTGATTTCACGAAATCGCATGGACAAGGCTTTTACACATATCTACCACATCAAACGAGGAGTGAGCGAACAGATACAGGAAGGACTGGAGTGTGTGCAGGAAATCAAGTCGTACAATGGCGAGGACGAATAT
The DNA here is from genome assembly GCF_000613345.1 of Prevotella disiens JCM 6334 = ATCC 29426. Classification (GTDB taxonomy): domain Bacteria; phylum Bacteroidota; class Bacteroidia; order Bacteroidales; family Bacteroidaceae; genus Prevotella; species Prevotella disiens. Next base: position 4,130 of record NZ_BAIS01000038.1, read on the forward strand.
AACCAGCGGTTCGACCAGCGATTAAAAACATTGGAAAAAGGACTTGTTGCCGGTGAACTCTTGGTAAGTGTGTTTGTCAACATCTCCGCTGTACTGCTTAAACTGGGCATGCTACCGTCATCGTTGTAGGCGCATGGATGCTTCAGCGTGGCGACGTGTCGGTGTTCGTCTATTTGGCGTTCCTCCTTGTTTCGGCTATGGTTTACAACCCTATTCTTGATGTATGCAATCACCTTGCTATTCTAACTTTTCTCGATGTACGCATCAAACGAATGAAGGAGATGGAGGCAATGCCCATACAGACGGGCGACACCAAGGTGGAAGTTTCAAACTATGACATTGAGTTCCACAACGTCAGCTTTTCCTACGAAACAGACAAGCAGGTACTTCACGATGTCACGTTCACTGCCCGACAGGGCGAGATAACCGCACTCGTTGGTCCCTCAGGTGGTGGCAAGAGCACCGCTGCCAAGCTCGCTGCACGTTTTTGGGACACGAATAGTGGTAAGATAACGCTGGGCGGACACGACATCTCGGGCATAGAACCAGAGACGTTGCTCAAAAATTATGCCGTAGTATTTCAAGACGTGGTACTCTTCAATGCCACAGTTGCCGACAATATCCGCATCGGAAAGCGTGATGCCACTGACGAGGAAGTGCAGCGTGTGGCACGATTGGCACAATGCGATGATTTCATCATCCGTATGCCACAAGGCTACGATACAGTGATAGGCGAAAATGGGGAAACCCTTTCGGGTGGCGAGCGGCAGCGCATCTCCATAGCCCGTGCGCTTCTGAAAGATGCTCCTGTCATACTCTTGGACGAAGCCACCGCCAGCCTTGATGCCGAGAACGAGACAAAGATTCAGGCTGGTATCTCTGAACTGGTGCAGGGCAAGACTGTCATCATCATCGCCCACCGCATGCGCACCGTGCTGGGTGCCGACCACATCGTGGTACTTGACGGCGGGACGGTCAGCGAACAGGGTATGCCCAAAGATCTTATAGCAAAAGGTGGCAAGTTTGCCAGATGGTGAGATTACAACAGGAAAATAAATCATAAAATAAAAACAACAATGAAAATCGAAAAAATCAACCGTAAGTTCAGGCAGACGGCGGAGTGGATACTGCGCCACCGGCTGCTTGTGGTAGGGCTGTTCGCCCTGCTTGTCGCATTCTCGTTCGTGGGAACGAAGCGTATCGTGATGAAGACCTCGTTCGACGACTACTTTATGAGCGACGACCCGATGCTCTTGAAAACAGATGAGTTCAAGTCCATCTTCGGCAACGACTACTATGTGGCGGTATTGGTGAAGAACAAGGACGTGTTCTCCAAGCGAAGCCTCACGCTCATCCGTGAGTTGAGCAACGAGTTGAAGGACAGCCTCTCGTATGCCGACAAGGTAACGTCGCTCACCGACCTTGAGTTTGCCGTTGGCACCGACGAGGGCATGACCATCGAGCAGATTGTGCCCGAGCAAATCCCATCGGATGCCGCCGGACTGAAAGAAATTAGGCGCAAGGCATACAGCAAGCCCTACCTCTCGAAGAAACTCGTGTCGAAGGACGGCACGATGACATGGATCATGGTGAAGCTACGCCCGTTCCCCGCTGACAGCGTGTGGAAGAAGACGAGCGATATTGCCCCTGATATGCTTACGGGCAAGGAAGCCGGGCACATCATCGGCAAGGCGAAATACGCGGAACTGTCGCCTGCTGCCGCGGGAATGCCCTATATGAGCTATGAGAAGTTCGTCTATCTGAAGGGCGAGATGGGACGGCTGTTCGCCATCGCCTTCCTCGTTTCCATTGTGGTGATGATTGTCGTCACCCGTTCGCTGCGTGGAGTCGTTGCACCGTTAATCACTTCAATATGTGCCTTGCTCATCGGCTTCGGCATCATAGGCTGGACGGGGCTTTACATCGACATGAGCACGGCGATGATAGCCGTCATACTCACTTTTGCCTGTTCCATTGCCTACAACATTCACCTATATAACTTCTTCAAGACACGATTTGTGGAAACGGGTAGGCGCAAGGCTTCCATTACCGATGCCGTGGGCGAGACGGGCTGGGGCGTATTGCTCTCGGGACTGACCACCGTGGCGGCGATGATGACGTTCCTCTCCATGAGCATCGTGCCGATGAAAGCCATTGGTCTGAACACCTCGCTCTGCCTGCTGTCGGTGCTGCTCACGTGTCTCGTGGTTACGCCAGTGCTGCTGTCGCTGGGCAGGGACAGGAAGCCACACGCGAACATGTCGCACAGCTTTGAGGGCTATGTGGGCGACCACTTCGAGCGTTTCGGCGGGTTCGTCATGCGCAACCATCGGCGTATCGTTGTCGTGTCGTCGGTGCTCACGCTGTTCTGCGGCATCGGTCTGTTCTTCATCGAGCCGGCGTTCGATGTGGAGAAGACAATGGGGCGCAAGGTGGAGTATGTGAAGAAGTTCCTCGACCTGTGCGATACGGAATTGGGGTCGATGTATTCCTACGACCTGATGATTACACTGCCGCACGCAGACGACGCAAAGAAGCCCGAGAACCTAAAACGGCTCGATCAGTTGGCTACCATCACAGAAGGCTATCTACTCACCAAGCGGCACAACTCCGTGACGGACATCATCAAGGACATGAACTGCACGCTCAACGGTGGCAAGCAACAATTCTATCGTATTCCCGACGATGCAGACATGGTGGCACAGCTCCTCCTGCTCTACGAGAACGCCGGCGGCACGGAGTCGGAGTATTGGATGGACTATGACTACCGGCGACTACGCCTTCAAGTGGAAATCAAGAACTACAACTCCAACGAGGCGGAGAAGGAAATGGACGCATTGCAGGCAGAGGCACGGAGGCTCTTCCCTCAAGCGCACATCTCGATGGTGGGCAACATACCGCAGTTCACCGTGATGCAGCAATACGTGGAGCGTGGGCAGATGTGGTCGATGCTGCTCTCGGTGCTGGTCATCGGCGTGATCCTCGTGCTCGTCTTCAGCAGTTGGAAGGTCGGCTTGGTGGGCATGATCCCCAACCTCGCTCCTGCGGTCATAGTGGGCGGTATGATGGGTTGGCTCGACTATCCGCTCGACATGATGACCGCCTCTCTTATACCGATGATACTCGGTATAGCCGTTGACGACACCATCCACTTCATCAACCACAGCCATGTGGAGTACAACCGATGCGGCAGTTACGCTGACGCCATCAAGGGTACGTTCCGCACCGAGGGGCTTGCCATCGTGATGTCCACCGTGGTCGTGTCGGCGACGTTCGCAGGATTTATGTCGTCGAACGCCACGCAGATGGTCAACTGGGGCATCCTTGCCGTGGCGGGTATGGTGTCGGCATTGCTCGCCGACCTGTTCCTCACACCGGTTCTCTTTAAGTATCTCAGGGTGTTTGGCAAAGAAAAAAAGACAAATTCACAATAAAAAACAGTATAAAATGAAAGCAAAAGAATTAGTATTGACACTCATCGCCTTGTTTGCGATTTGCAGTGCAAACGCCGCAGGTCTCACAGGAAGAGACGTTATGCAGAAAGTAAGAAACCGTGCCGATGGCGACACACGCTATGCCACCATCGAAATGACGCTCGTGCAGAGAAGCGGGCACAAACGTGTGCGCAAGCTCGAATCGTGGGCAATGGACGTGGGCAGGAACACGAAAAAAATCATGTTCTTCACCTATCCCGGCGATGTAAAAGGTACGGGCTTCCTCACATGGGACTACGACAACGCCAACAAGGTGGACGACAAGTGGCTCTACCTGCCAGCGATGAAGAAGACGAGACGCATCAGCGGCAAATCGTCGAAGACCGACTACTTTATGGGCAGCGACTTCACCTACAACGACATGAACACGCGCAGCGTGGACGAGGAAACACACAAACTGCTTCGCGAGGAGGTCGTGGGAGGAAAGAAATGCTGGGTGGTGCAGTCCACGCCCAAGGACAAGGATGAGATCTATTCGTATCGCATCACATGGATCAGACAGGACTGCCTGATACCGGTCAAGGCTGAATACTACGATAAACTGAAGAAGCTGCACCGCCGGCTCACCATCTCCAACATCAACAAGGTGCAGGGCTTCTGGACGATGCACTTCATGCAGATGGAGAACGTGCAGACGGGGCATAAGACCATCATTCGTATGAACAACCAGCGGTTCAACGTGAAGGTTCAGCCCAATCTCTTCACCGTCTCCAAATTAGAGAAAGGACTCTGACCATGAGAATGCTGCGATTATGGACGCTGTTGCTTGTGCCGATGCTCTCGGCACAGGCAGCAGCCCAGATTGACACCTCGGCGGTGGAAACCGATTCCGTTGATGCGGAATACATACAAGAGGAAGAAACGGAGGACAACTCCCTGCGTGTTCAGGTAAAGGGATTTCTCGATACTTACCATGCCGCACGCACCGAGGGAAAAGCCGACTGGATGGCTTCGAGAACCCGTGCACGCGGAGAGGTAAAACTCGAAAAAGGTGCTGCTTCCCTTTTTGTTTCCATGAATGCCACCTACAACGCTATACTGAAAGACCGCACGGGACTGGAACTGCGTGAGGCATATCTCGCATACGCCAAAGGAAACCTTGACCTTCGCGTGGGGCGACAGATTGTGGTGTGGGGAGTGGCAGATGCCCTCCGACTGACCGACTGCGTGTCGCCCTGCGACTACACCGAGTTCCTTGCGCAGGACTACGATGACATCCGTATGCCCGTCAATGCCCTGCGTACAAGATACACATGGCGTTCGGTAACATTCGAGGCGATATGCAATCCTGTAGCGGATTTCTTCATTCTTCCCACCGACAGGCACAATCCGTGGGCATTGACTCTGCCGTCAGCCCCTCTTCCCTATACCATAGATTTGGAAAGTGGAAAACCAGAGAAAAGACTTCGGAATATGGAGTACGGCGGACGGATAACGACCAACCTCAGCGGGATTGATTTTTCACTGAGTGTCCTGCGAACGTGGAACAAGATGCCCGCTCTTTCCCTTACTGTGTCCAACGATGGAAAGTCGCTTTTAGTCAAGGGTGAATACCACCGCATGACGATGCTCGGGGTCGACTGCTCTCTGCCTGTTGGACAGTTTGTCCTTCGCGGCGAGGCTGCTTGCTATTTCGATGAGGCGCAAAGCAGAGGTGTGGGACAAAATGTGGTGTGCCGAAATACGTACAACTTCCTTGCCGGTGTGGACTGGTATCTGGGCAACGATTGGAATTTCAGTGCACAATACTTCCATAAATATACGGCAGGGAACCTTGACGGTCTTTCCGTCTATCGGCATGCCGCACTTGCCACGGCACGTATCTCCAAGGAACTGATGCGCAACACGCTGAAACTCTCCACCTTTGCCTACATTGATGTAACAAACGGCGGCATCTTCAATCGTTTCTCGGCTTCCTATTCTCTTAACGACCAAATCGAACTCACCGCTGGCTACGACTATTTCCATGCCGACAAAGGCAAGTTTCAAATGTACAGTAAGAACTCCGAAGCATGGGTAAAGATGAAGTACAGCTTCTGAAACACTTTGCGAATAAAGGATAGATGTAGTATGTAGCCACTTGGTAGTAATAGTTATTCCATCTTCCAACTACGGCACAATCCTTTTTCTTTCACCGTGTTATCTCTTATTGTAGTTATGTAGTAAGATATAATCGGTGAAAGAAAAAGGAAAGATAAGAAATAATCATTAGTTATTCGTGTTACCGAACAGAAATATCGGTGTTATCACGGATGCAGGTTTCTGCAATCTCTCACAGATATACTCTCTGAACAAATGTGCTTCCGTACTGTTTAACTGAAAGGATAGGGCGATGATTGTTGAGAGCGGATAGAGCGGCGCATAACCTTTTAGTTGTTTGTTTGCATAAATATCTTCCTCGCCTGTACTCCTCTCATCGGGGTGCAGGTTGGGATTGTGGGCTATTGCTTGAAGCCTGCCATTGAGCTTTCTCCATGTTACTCCGAAGAACCTTGCAAGTTCGCCCTCTGTCATGGCTATGGCTCCGTTTCCCTTGTAAACAATCTGCATATTGCTGCTCCAATCAAGATAACTGCGCTGATTGGTTGCGCTTGCCTTTCTTTTGGGATGATTGCCTGCCTTCATGCCGTTTCCTCCTTTCTGCCATTTGAATTGACAACTAACGGAATTGTCGTTGTGTTTGTTATTGCTTCCGTATTTACATTTGCCCTATCTTCATCTTCTGCCTTGTACTTTGCAATGAGCCTGTTCATATCCTCAGAAATCTTACTATCCGTTACCTACGCATAAATCTGCGTGCTGGATATGGATGCGTGTCCCATCATCTTGGCTATGCTTTCTATGGGTATTCCTGAGCTTAGGCTCATCGTGCCGAATGTATGTCTTGCCATGTGGTAGGAAAGTCTTTGGCAGATACCGCAAGCCTTTCCCACAATACTCAGTTTGGCATCCATGACACTGCGGCTGCAATCACGGTGAAAAACAAGGTGGTCGCCTTTTTCTTTCACCGTCTGCTGTACCTCGCTTCTTTCCGGCTCTTTCCGATAATGGCTGATTATGGTTTCCGCTATGGGATGTAACGGCACGATGAACTCAACCTTGGTCTTCTGACGTTCCTTTCTTATATACATCTGTCCATCCGCTGTCGTTTGGATATGCTTGTATTCCAAATTCTCCATATCTGAAATAGCCAAGCCTGTGAAGCAGGAAAAGACAAACATCAGTCTTGCCAGCTCCGCTTCTCTGTCGTTCATCTTCATTGCCATAAGTTTCATCACATCGCTCTTTTGCAAAAAGCGTATCTTCTTTTCCTCTTTCTCATACTTGGCATTCTCAAACGGATTGCAGCGGATAATTCTCTTGCTGACCGCACGGAACATTAGTCGGCTCAGCCAGCAGAGGTTGCTGTTGACGGTAGATGCTTTCAGTCCACGCTTTTTGAGTAAGAAGCGGTATTCCTCGAACAAGTCCTCTGTAATTGTTCCGATGGATATATCCTGCACTCCTTTGTTTTCTACAAATTCACGGAGATTTCTGTCAGAATAGAACAGGTTCAGATAAGTTCCCTCTGCCCTTAATCTGCCAACACTTTCCTTGACTGTTTGCAGTTCGGCCCTGCTCATGGCAAGGAGCGTGGTCGGATTGGTGGCAATACCTTGCAAGCGGTTCTTGATAAGTTCCACGCTTACCACTCTGTCCCTCGTCAGTATGTCCCGATAGGTTTTCTCTACTAATTCCCTGAACTCATTGATTCTTTGATTGGTCTTCCTGTTGGTTGTCAACCCCTGCTTGGTGTTCCACTCGCAGACTTTACACTCTTCTCCTGTGGTAATGGCTGTATTCTTTCCGTTGATGGTGATACGGCAGAGAATGGCGGTATTGCCGTCTGCCTTTGTCTTCTGTTTGTTGATATAAAACAGTATCTTGAATGTACTTCTCATTGTCTTGGTGGTTTGAAGTTAATTAAATGAATAGATAAGAAATCAAATGACTTGATAAGGATTAGATAGCCAACTGCATCTCTTCGGTGAAAGAAAGGAAACGGTCAAATTCCTCAAAGAGTTTCTGCGGTGTTACCTTTGCATAACGCTCGGTCATGCTCACGTTGGAATGCCCCAGCATCTTACTCACGGTCTCAATGGGTACACCCTGTTCGAGCGTGATGAGCGTGGCAAATGTGTGCCTTGCCGTATGTGTGGTAAAAGGAAACGAGATGCCTGCACGAAGCCGCAGGGCTTTCAAATAAGATTGGTAAGTAGCATATCCCATGAAAGGGAGCAATGTTTCCCTTTCATCGCTGTGGAGCTTCTCCATCAGCCGTATGGCTTCGGGCAACAGTTTGACACGACAAGGCACACCTGTTTTTTGGCGGTTGAACTTCAGCCAAAGGCTACCCTCGTCATCACGCACAAGATGGGACTTGTCCAGTTCCATCAAATCACAATATGCAGCACCCGTATAACAGGCAAAGAGGAAAATATCCCTTGCCGTTTCCATTTCCTCCTCCAAGTCCTCAAAGTGGAGAGTCTTTAACTTCTCAAATGCCCCTCTGTCAAGTGCTTTGGGGAGTTTCTTGTTACCCTTGCTGATTTTGACTTTGTCGAAAAGCAGACCGTCTGCCAACCCCTCACGGTAAGCCAGCCTGCAAACTGTTTTCAAATGGGTGGCGACATTGTAGAATGAACTTTCCTGAAATCCACACTCCCCCAAGAAGTACTGCTGAAACTCATGGATGAAGTTCTCAGTTAGTTGTGAGAAGGCTAAGTCAGAAACCTTATATTTCGCTTGGATGAACTCCTGCAAGTGGATTCTCGTGGAGTGATAGCTTGCCATTGACTCTTTTCTGATGTCTACACCGACATGACTTTCTTTCTCCTTTATGAGCATATCAAGTCTTTCGATGAGCATGCACCGTGTCTGCACACTGCCTTGAAACAGTTCCTTTACATCGGTTGCGTCAAATGGGTAACCTTTGGATAGCATGGACTGATAAGCTGACTGAATGGACAGCAGCAAGTTCTCCAACCTGCCATTCACTTCCACCGCCTCACGACTTTTTCCGTCCATTCTGCTCTCACGGGGATTCCACAAGTCAGGATTGCAGGAGAGCTTGCAACTGAACTGTGCGATGGAACGCCCAATGGTTATCCGTCCCATAATCGGTGCCTTACCCGACTTGTCAAGACCGCTCTTTTTGAGGTAGAGCAACACCTTCATTTTTTCTGTTTTCATACGCTTTGATGTTTTGTGGCAAAAATACCAATTTCAAAGCGTTCCTCACTTATGCAGAAAACTGCCGACCGCAGCAACAGCCACACGAGCAAAAATAATTCAGTTACCGAATATTACTTCATCGTTACCTATGACGAAATCGGGTAACGCTCTAGTAACTGAACTTCTGCCTAAATCTGCATATTCCTGCCCTTTTTGAAAAGAGCACTTCTATGCAAATTATTTCGTTTCCTGCTCATTTTCAGTCAGTTTACACCAACTTCTATATTTCTTCATTTTCGCTGATTAGTTGCAGCCTGAAAGCGGCTGTTTTGCACGGTAAAAGCGTAGGTTTTGCGTTGCAAAACAGCCGTTTTTGGAATGCAAAACAATAGGTTTTCTAATACATTGATAACAAGAATGTTATGTCAAACAACCTGGATAGAAAAAATCAATCCTTTTCCACAAAACAAGGGAATTAAAATAAATACGAATAAAGCAACTTGGTCTATCATTAATAATGAGTTGATTCATATTACATACGAGTTGCCAAATAGAAATGGTCAAGGAGGTCTAGACCTTTACTATTCAGATTCTATTCTGTTTTTTGGCAAGGAGACCCTGATGATAATAAAAAAATAGAATTAAAGCACAAGGATAATTCTTATCTTGCAAAATGACCTATACGCCCCAAAATACGCTATTTTTTGACTTGCATAGCATCGATTCAAAGCGAAAAATAGGGGAAATTTTGACTAACTTGTATCTATCTGTAAATCAATCACTTATAAATCAAGTTTCAAAACCTATTGTTTTACCATTCAAAACAATAGGTTTTGACGTTCAAAATAGCCTGTTTTGAGCCGCAAAATAGGCTATGTTAAAATCGTATCCAAAGGATATTGTTCTAAATTCTAGAAACTCGTATGAGTTGTAAAGATTTATTTAGCTTTATAAAATAATTGGGAATAGTGTAAAGTAGAAATTACAATCATGCACAGAAGTGTTATGTTTGTGCAAAAAGGAATATAAATTATTCAAAAAGTTAGATGTTTGTACCGATGTATAATATTTTTTTTCTAAATTTGCACACCAGAAACTCATGCGCAATGAGCGAATTTGGGTTAGAAAGGTAATAAAAATATGGCAAAGAAAATTCAATTTAGTCTCATTTATAGAGATATGTGGCAGAGTTCAGGAAAGTTTCAGCCACGCAAGGATCAGTTGGAGCGTATTGCCCCAGTATTTGTTGAAATGGGCTGCTTGGCTCGTGTAGAAACAAACGGTGGTGCTTTCGAACAAGTAAACCTTCTTGCAGGAGAAAATCCTAACAAAGCAGTACGTGCATATACAAAGATACTTCACGAAGCAGGCATCAAAACTCACATGCTTGACCGTGGTTTGAACGCTTTGCGTATGTACCCTGTGCCTGACGATGTACGTGCCTTAATGTACAAAGTAAAGCATGCACAAGGTGTAGATATTCCTCGTATCTTCGACGGACTGAACGATATTCGTAACATTGCACCATCTATTAAATGGGCAAAAGAAGCTGGCATGACTCCACAAGCTGCGCTTTGTATTACGACTTCGCCAGTTCACACATTAGAATATTACTGCAAACTTGCTGACGAAGAAATTGCAGCTGGCGCAGAAGAAATCTGTTTGAAGGACATGGCAGGTATCGGTCAGCCTGCATTCCTCGGACAATTAACAAAGATGATTAAGGACAAGCACCCTGAAATCATCATTGAATATCACGGACACTCTGGGCCTGGTCTCTCAATGGCATCAATGCTCGAAGTGGCAAAGAATGGTGCCGATATTCTTGACGTAGCTATCGAGCCATTGTCATGGGGTATGGTTCACCCTGACCTTATTTCTGTTCAAAGTATGTTGAAGAATGCAGGTTTCGATGTGCCAGAAATCAACATGGACGCTTATATGAAAGCGCGTGCCATGACACAGGAATTTATTGACGAATGGTTGGGCTATTTCATCAATCCTAAGAACAAAATCAGCAGTTCTTTGTTGCTTGGTTGTGGTCTTCCAGGCGGTATGATGGGTTCAATGATGGCAGACCTTGGTGGCATTCACACTACTATCAACAACTTACGTAAGAAAAAGGGCGAACCAGAATTGTCGTTAGACGATATGTTGGTAAAACTCTTCGACGAAGTTGCTTACGTTTGGCCTCGTGTAGGCTACCCTCCATTGGTTACTCCTTTCTCTCAATACACTAAGAATATCGCCTTGATGAACCTCCTTACTATTGAACAAGGTAAGGGAAGATTCGTTATGATGGACGATTCTATGTGGGGTATGATTCTCGGAAAGAGTGGTAAAGTGCCAGGAAAGATTGACGAAGAACTCGTTAAATTGGCGAAAGAGAAAGGTCTTGAATTTACTGAAGCCGACCCACACACATTGCTTCCACACGCATTGGACGATTTCCGCAAGGAAATGGACGAAAATGGTTGGGAATATGGAGAAGACGACGAAGAGCTTTTCGAATTGGCTATGCACCCAGAACAATATCGCAATTACAAGAGCGGACAAGCTAAAAAGAATTTCCTTGCTGACCTTCAGAAGGCTAAAGATGCTAAGCTTGGTGCAAAAATTAGCGTTGAAGAAGCAACAGCATTCAAGCACGCTAAGGCAGATGCGATTGTTTCACCTGTCAAAGGACAAATATTCTGGGAGTTCCAAGGCGATGGTGAAGCTGCACCAGCAGTAGAACCATTCATTGGAAAGGAATATAAAGAAGGTGAAAAGTTCTGCTATATTCTTGCTCCATGGGGTGAATTTGTTGAAGTAACTGCTGCTTTGGGCGGTAAATTGGTTGAAATCAACGCAAAGCAAGGCTCTAAAATCAATAAGGGCGATGTGATTGCCTACATTCAACGCGACGAAAAGTAATTATTGAAACACTATATTGGTAGCGATTTATTCACAAGTTGCAGAGAGTTTAAAACTTTTGCAGCCAGTGAATAAATCGTTTACTTATAATAGAAGGTGTCGCTCGTACAGTCTTTTCTGAAGAATCATTACCAATCATCATCGTTCAATAGTGGAACAGTCTTACTCAATAAATAGGAAAAATGGAATTGCGAGGGCGATTAATAGGAAGAATACACGAAGAAGAGGTAAAACAAATTGCTTCTATTGTGCAAACAATGTACGATGAAGAAGCTTTCGATGATTTCTTTCAATTGCTATTCGATGACGAACGAAGAGTTTCGGAGAACGTTGCATGGATAATGTCGCATTTTAATAAAAGTGGACGGGAACGATTAAAGAGCAAAAAGCAACTCATGATAGACGAAGCGCAGCGCACTTCTAATCCTACCAAACTTCGATTATTGCTCACAATCCTTTTAAAGCAGACTTTTTCAGAAAGTGAAATCGAAACATCATTTCTTGATTTTTGTCTTAACAATATCACGAATTTTGCTCACCCCATAGGCATAAGGTCGCTAAGCATATATTTATCATTCCAACAATGCAAGTTTTTTCCAGAACTTTTAAGCGAGTTAGAAACCACATTGCACTTTTACGATAATATGCCCTTGACGCCAGGGCTTAAATGTGCCAAGACAAAAGTATTGAGAGAAATTAAAAAAATAAAAGAAAATGGACTATCAAGCCATTATAGATAAATATTATCCCGAAGCAAATGAACTTAAAAACATTTTGCTTGTACACAGCCGAAGCGTTGCTAACAAGGCTTTGACAATCGTAGACGAACGCCCCGAATTACACATTGACAGGCAATTCGTGGAAGAAGCAGCAATGGTACATGACATTGGTATCTTTCAATGTAACGCATCGGGCATTCATTGCTTTGGCGATGCGCCTTATATTTTGCATGGACGCATCGGTGCTGAATTGCTAAGAGCCGAAGGTTTCCCACACCACGCTCGTGTTTGCGAACGCCATACAGGTACAGGACTAACGAAAGAAACAATTAAAAAGCAAGCAATACCTTTACCAGAACAAGATTTTTTACCCGAAACTATCGAAGAACAACTCATCTGTTATGCCGATAAATTCTTTTCTAAAACGCATCTTGATGTAGAAAAGACATTCGAGCAAGCCGAAAAAAGTTTGGAAAAGTTTGGTGATGAGTGCGTGGAAAGGTTTCGAGCATGGCGCAAATACTTTGAACCCTCAAAAAGTTAAAATAGAAAAATAACTCCCATTTATCCCATTATTTGCTTAATTTTGCACGATAATAGGCAATGAAATTAAAGTTCATCATACCGCTTTTATCATCTGTCATCGCAATTGCCATGGCAGTACCTTCTATACCCTCACGTTTTAAGCACCAAATAGTTCCGCAAAACGATACGACAATTGCGGTAGACCCGTTGCTACATCGTATGAAAAAAGGCAATGAAGCAGTCGCTCCACAAGTAGATACCACGAAAATGGACTCACTTCAGTTGGCTATTTTCCGCCATAACAAAGCCGTAGACGATTCCATTCGTACCGATAGTATCATGAAATCAAAGTCGAATGGAATAGAAGCACCTGTAAAATATTCGGCAGAAGATTCACTTGTTTACGACGCTACAAAACGCATGGCATATCTTTATGGTATGGCAAAGGTAGACTATCAGAAGATGAAACTCCAGAGTGATAACGTTGCACTCAATATGGATAGCAGCCTTGTGCGTGCGAATGGTACAACAGACTCAACCCAAGAAAACAATATCAAGGGGAAACCTGTCTTTACAATGAGCGGTCAGGAATACAGTAGCGACTCTATGGCATACAATTTTAAGTCGCAAAAGGGTATGATAAAAGGAATATACACGCATCAAGAAGAAGGTTATCTCAGCGGAGAAAAGGCAAAACGTGATTCGTCAGGTGTGGTCTATTTGGAGCATGGTCGCTATACCACTTGTGATAAGCCTCACCCTGATTTCTATATAGCCCTTTCGCGTGCCAAAGTTCGCCCTGGTAAAGATGTTGTTTTCGGTCCAGCCTACCTTGTTGTTGCCGATGTTCCGTTGCCTTTAGCAATACCTTACGGATTTTTTCCTTTCAGTAAAAAATATTCAAGCGGTATCATTATGCCAAGCTATGGCGAGGAATATGAACGTGGTTTCTATCTCCGTGACGGTGGATATTACCTTGCTTTGAGCGATAAATGGGACTTGAAAATATTGGGAGAAATCTATACGCGTGGTTCATGGGGAGTGAGTGCTGCCACAAATTACCGCAAGCGTTACAGATTTTCTGGTTCGTTTCTGTTTAGTTACCAAGACACCAAGACTGGCGACAAGGGGCTTCCCGACTACATGGAACAAAAGAGTTTCAAGGTTCAATGGCATCATTCGCAAGACCCAAAAGCCAATCCTAATAGTTCTTTGTCAGCGAGTGTGAACTTTGCAACGTCAAGTTATGAGCGTAACAACCTCAATAGTATGTATAATCCACAAGCTCGAACGCAATCAACTCGTACATCTTCCGTAAGTTGGAGTAAGCAATTTCCAAATATTGGGCTATCTATTAGTACGTCAATGAACCTGAATCAGAACATGATTGACTCTACAATTCAGCTCACTTTGCCTGATTTGAACGTTAGTTTGAGCCGCCTTTATCCTTTCAAACGCAAGAAATTAGTGGGTAAGCCACGTTGGTATGAGCAAATTTCCATGAGCTATACGGGGCAGCTTTCTAATTCTATTAACGCAAAAGAAAGTCATCTGTTAAAGGCTAACTTTGCAAAAGAATGGCGTCATGGCATTCAACACGTTATCCCAATACAAGGTAATTTTACGTTGTTTGACAACATTAATATTTCGCCTTCGTTTAGTTTTACCGACCGTATGTACACCAATAAGGTTACACGCAGTTGGGATAATGTAGCAGGAAAAGAGAAAAAAGACACGATTTCAGGCTTTTATAACGTGTATAACTGGTCGTTAAATCTTTCGGCAAGTACTAAATTATATGGTTTTTGGGTACCAAACAAGAAAATTTTTGGTAACAAAATACAAGCCATTCGCCACGTTTTAACACCTTCGATAACCTTTTCTTATGCGCCAAATTTTGGCACACGCCGTTACGGATACTACGATAGCTATCAATATACAGACGCTAACGGAAACGTAAAGCTCGTTGAATATTCTCCATTTCAAGAGCAATTGTATAGTGTTCCTGGGAGATCCAAGACGGAAATGATAACATGGGACGTGAGCAATAACATTGAAATGAAGATTAGAAGCGACAAGGATTCAACAGGGTATCGCAAGATAAGCATCATTGACGAATTGGGTGCGTCCATGTCTTACAATGCTGCTGCCGATTGGCACCCATGGAGCGACCTCAGCATGCGCCTTCGTTTAAAATGGTGGAAGAACTATACTTTCTCTATGAATGCCCAATTTGCAACTTACGCCTACGAACTTGATGCCAACGGAAAACCATTTGTGGGTAACCATTCAGAATGGGGCTTTGGCCGTCTCCCACGCTTCCAAGGCATGTCGCAAAACTTTTCGTTCACACTTACCCCTGAAAAGATAAAGAAATGGTTTGGTGGTGGGAAAGACAAAGAGGACGATGACACGCACAAAGATGAAGAAGGACCTGACACTAAAATCGAATCGAACATAGACGACAAGATGGAACAAGGCAAATATTCTGCTAAAAGTCGTGGTGGCAACATTGCTGAAACCGATGAAGACGGCTATATGCGCTTCAGTATGCCGTGGTCATTGACTATAGGATATGGTATCACCATGCGCGAGAACCTACAAGGAACGTTCAACAAAAAGACTATGCGCTATCCTTACAAGTTCTCTCAAACCTTAAACGTCAGCGGAAACATACGCATTAGCGATGGTTGGAACATTAATTTCTCAACAGGTTACGACTTCGATTACCACGCAATGAGTATGACAACAGCAAGCCTTTCACGCGATTTGCACTGCTTTAATATGAGTGCATCAATTGTTCTTGCGCCTTATACGTCGTATAATTTCACTTTCCGTGCCAACGCTGCAACGCTCACCGATGCACTTAAATACGACAAACGCAGCGGTATTACCAATGCTGTACAATGGTATTAAACCGCAAAAGATAGGCTTTCATAAGGTTTACACCAAACATTTCCCCCTGAGAATAAACGCTACTTGAACGCTTATTCCCCCATCAACACCATAGTGCAACGATAAGTTTGTACACGCTTGTATAATTCATTATACAGCTGTTGTACAACTGATTGTACAAACGTGTACAACACCAAACTACTTATACATTTCGAAAAGGGGATAGCACTGCAAACATTTGAGCGATTACAGTGTTATTGCACCAACGACAACACTATAATCGCTCAAGGATTTACATTGTAAACAGTGAAAGCCTATCAATAAAGCCTTTCACACGCTAAAAAAAGGAGCGAAAATTAGCTTACACCAAGAATTAAATAAGTGGCATAAGTAATGAAAGAAGCAAACAAAACGAAGCCTTCCCAACGCTCAATGACGTACTTTGTGAACGAAAAGAACCAAATCATTATCATAGAAATCACCAAAACAGATATATCGGTCATTGTAATTCCCTGCAAATGCATTGGACTAACAAGCCCCGTAACACCCAAAATGCCTAAGACATTAAAAACATTTGAGCCTAAGACGTTGCCAATTGCAATCGCACTCTTGCCTTTTTTTGCTGCTACAACGCTTGTAGCAAGTTCGGGTAACGATGTACCGCCTGCAACAATGGTCAAACCAATAACCGCCTCTGATACTCCTAAGTAACTTGCCACTTTAATAGCACCATCAACAAAAAGCGTACTACCGCCTATCAAACAGCCTAAACCAACCACAATCCAAACGACAGACATAATGCCCGACAATTTAGGTTTACTTTCTAAAGTATCAGTAGACTCACTTTCCGCCTCAGCAGCATTCTTTTCAACCTTTGCACTTGATAAAGTCATATACATGAAAATGACAAAAAAAGCAAAGAGAATGGCTGCATCTAATCGGCTTATCTTACCATCAAAGCACATCATCATCAGAATGACTGAAGCCACCAAGGCAAATGGAATATCTTTCCTTACAGTTGAACGCAAAATCGCCATTGGTGCAATCGTAGCAGCTACTCCCACGATGAGCAAAGTGTTGAAAATATTAGAACCAACAACATTGCCTACCGCCAAATCGGGCGTGCCTTTTAAAGCAGAAACAAAACTTACACAAAACTCTGGCATGCTCGTTCCCATAGCTACAATGGTTAGCCCTATCACCATTTGCGAAATATTCATCTTTGTAGCAACAGCCACAGCACCCTCAGTAAGGCGGTCAGCACCCCACAGCACTAAGGCTATACCAATAACAATAAAAACTAAATTCAGTAACATCTCGTATATTCGTTATTAAATAAAATTGTTTGCAAAACTCCCATACCATAAAGCAAATGAGAAAGTCCTACAAATTCAGCACAAAGATAATCAAAAATCTCTTATTTCCATTTACATCACAATAAAAAAGGCTGAACTCCTTGACAGAGTTCAGCCTTACACCAATTATAAACGATATATGTCGAATTTTTATTATCCGCAGCAGAAAAGCACAATCAACTGTGCCACCAAAATTCTGAGGAACATACTCAAAGGATAAACCGTAGAGTAGCCCAAGGCAGGAGCCTCAGCATTACAAACAGAGTTTGCGTAAGCCAATGCAGGAGGGTCGGTATAAGAACCTGCTATCGCACCCATGATAGTGAAATAGTTAAACTTATATTTCATGCGAGCATAAGTTCCAACAAGCAAAATTGGGATAATTGTAATCAAGAAACCTGTTGCTACATATTTCAATCCGTCGCCTTGAACTACTGTTTCCCAGAAGCCAGCACCCGCTTTCACACCTACCGAAGCAAGGAAGAGTGCCAAACCTATTTCGCGTAACATCATGTTAGCCGACGTTGTTGTGTAAGTAACAAGGTGCATACGGTAACCGAAACGACCTAAAAGGATAGCAATAATCAATGGACCACCAGCCAAACCGAGTTTCAAAGGTACTGGCATTCCTGGAATAGCCAATGGAAGGCTACCAAAAATAATACCCACAACGATACCAATAAAGATAGTAGCAATGTTTGGAGCATTCAAATGCTTCTCTGAGTTACCCATCATCTTAGCAACACGCTCAACGTTTTCTTCAAAACCTACTACCATGATTCTATCACCTACATGCAAGTGGTGATTGTTAGCAGCATAAAGATCCATGCCTTGACGACTAATGCGAGTAATATTCACACCATAAACAGAACGGAACTGAAGTTTGCTCAAAGTTTTACCATTCATAGCACTATTGGTAACCACAATGCGACGGCTTACCATTTGCTTTGGTTGGTCTTCTTCGTGCCAATCTACTTCAATTTCTGGACCAATGAAAGCTATAACGGCAGGTGCATCAGCTTCAGCACATACCACGAGAACTTCATCGCCCACATGGAGGTTTGTTTCCTTTGAAGGCAATGATACAACACCTTCATGCATTAATCGTGTAATAACGATATCACGATTCAAGAATTTTGTAATTTCCTCCATTGTACGACCGCCGATGTAAGAATTTTCTATGCGCAAGTACATAATGTGTGGTTTCGCATTTGGATTTTCCTTTTCACCGTCTGTAAGCATTGCATTTTCAGCATCTAAGTCTACTTTACAAATAAAGCGAATAGCCAAAGTAGCACCAATGATACCAATAACACCCAATGGATAAGCACAAGCATAACCAGACGCAATATCAAAATTCATGTTTGCGCCAAACACGCTTGTCAATGCTTCTTTTGCTGCTCCAAGACCAGGAGTATTGGTTACGGCACCATACATCGTACCCACCATCATTGGCAAGTTCTTAGGGTCTGAAGTATCGAAGAAAAGATAATAGCAACCAAACATTACGGCTACGTCCAATAATATTGCAACTGTAGCAAGCATGTTCAGTTTAAGACCACCTTTTCCGAAACTTTCAAAGAAACCTGGTCCCACTTGCAAACCTATCATAAAGACGAATAGGATAAGACCAAAGTCTTGCAAGAAAGTAAGGGTTTCTTTTGGTCCTGTAAAGCCGATGTGTCCAGCTAAAATACCGACAAAAAGAATGAATGTTACACCAAGGGAGATACCACCAATCTTGATTTTACCAAGGTAGACTCCCAACGAAATTACTAAAGAATAGAGCAGCACAATGTGAGCCACGCTATCTTCTGTAGTGAATAATTTAATTAACCAGTCCATAAGTATGATTTTGAGAGTGCAAAGGTAGCCATTTACTTACAAATAAAAAATTTTATTGAGTGTATTTTACAATTTATCGCCCTAAAAAAACAGTGCTAACTCGCTACCTTTTAGTAACAAAAATAACCTATTAAGCAGTTGTTTATAGCAAATGATAAACTACATTCCCAAACTTTACTAACAAAATGTTTAAATAAAAGATGCTATAATAACAATTAGGCAATATAGAAAAAGTACGACACGTCAAGTTCTTTTTTTATAAAATAGTGAAAAATCAACAAAAACTATTCATTCTTCGCAAGAACTATTTTATGGTTTCACTTGAAATATTATACTTGCTTTTCTCTCATTTCGAACTTTTTAAGTAATTTTGCACCATCATGAGATACAAAATAAAGTGCAATAAATGTGGAAAAGACTTCCAAGTGGATACGGAAGAAGAGGGCATTGTAAAAGTGGAATGTCCTTATTGCCATAATGTTTTAAATTGTCAGTTGGGTGAGCCTAAGCCTTTTCGCACACGAGCACGCTCTATTATACCTATCGTTGATGGTACAGAAATAGATGCAAACACCATAGCCCACCAGCCTGTTGCCAAGACTAAATTCTTAAAAATGGCAACGGCGGAAATGTTGCTATCGGCAAAAGAGTCTATTACTGCCCACGCCCATCAAGCAACCGAATTGGCTGCCACCACGACAGCTGCTACTTCGGAATTTGTTTCACATTCTTCATCAAAAATCAAAGCCTTTCAAGAAAAGTATAAAGACGGCGATTTATGGGTTTTCTTCATCGGAAGTATTAGCTATATCTTGTTGGTTTTCATTGTGTTATTTCTCATGGCACAACTCACAAACTTTATTTACGATGGGCATCAATGGCTTTTCAAAAACTATATTGAATTGAAAAATTCGATAGGATTTTAAAATTTTCACGTCGTCGGTTACGGCTTTTGGAATTTAAGGCACACTTCTTGCCTATCATTCTGAAGATTAAAAAACAAAAACATTGATAAACTGAAAAATTATGGCATTTGGTAAATGGATTGGTGGCGCATTAGGTTGGATTCTTTCTGGCGGCAATGTACTCGGAGCAATAGCTGGTTATTGCGTAGGGTGTTTTATTGACGATGCGAAGGAAGGTTCGGACGACAATGGAACAACGGGGCAAACCTTCACGAACGACTACAATCATACAAATTTCAACCAACGCCCCTTCGAGGAAGACCGCAACTCGTTCCTCTTTTCCATGTTGGTGCTTTCCTCTTATATCATTAAGGCAGATGGAAAAATCATGCACTCGGAAATGGAATTTGTCCGCAATTTCCTACGTAACAACTTTGGCAAGAACGCAGTAGTACAGGGTGAAAACATATTGCTCCGTCTTTTTGAAATGCAAAAGCGTGAAGGGGCAGCAAGTTTCAAAGAAATGATACGCAAAAGTTGTGTCGAAATTTCGTTCCACATGGAAGATGCGCAACGCTTACAACTGCTCAACTACCTTGTCATCATTGCCAAAGTCGATGGAGTAGTTAGTCCTGAAGAAGTTGTAGCCCTCAAAGAAATTGCACAATACCTTGGTTTATCGGCGCAAGATGTTGATTCTATGCTGAATATGGAGGCTGCACAAAACAATCAAGGCAGTCTTGACGATGCTTACCGCATATTGGGTATTTCGCCTAATGCAAGTAACGAGGAAGTGAAGGCGGCTTACAGAAGTATGGCATTGAAACATCACCCGACCGTGTAGCTAAGTTGGGTGAGGATATCAAACGACAGGCTGAAAAGAAATTCCAAGAAATCAATAATGCGAAGGAACGCATCTTCAAGGCAAGGGGTATATAATTAGTGTTTACTG
>NZ_BAIS01000037.1 GCF_000613345.1 Prevotella disiens JCM 6334 = ATCC 29426
TAAGGCAGGTGCTGAAATAACCTTTGTAGGCTTTTCAGCACCTGCCTTAAATGTTTTCTTAAAAATAATATGAAAAGTAAACAATACAGAAAAGTAAAATAGGGGCATAAGCCCCTAATGGTTGGCGAAGGAGTCGAACCTTGCAATATTGCCGCTATTAACGCCACTCGCTACCGATGCGACCATCAACCATTTGCAAAGATAAAAAGAAAAGTTGAATATTCAAAATATAAAGCGTTAGAAATATGGAATTGTCAAAATATATGACAAGTCAGTCGGTAGAACTTAAACGTTCCGCCCTGCACTTGGGTGAATATAATCCCCGAACAATCACTGACGAGGAAAAGAAAACTCTCAAACGTGGTATTAAGAAATTCGGTCTTGTTGGTGGTATCGTGGTTAATAAACAAACAGGGCTAACCATAGTAAGCGGACACCAACGTATTTCAGTTATGGACGAACTACAAAAATACAACCCCGACACAAATGAAAATGATTATAAACTATATTTATGCCGTATTCGTCAAAATATTCCAGAAAATAATTGGTGATAACAAATGAATTGCTTACTTTTGTAAGCATATTATTATTAACGTCTTAAATATTTAAAACTATGGAATGTGTATCATTCGAACACTCAGCTAATAAACTCGAGGCTTTATTAGGCAAAGATGCCAGAGAGTTTACCAAGGAAGACATTGTTCAAGTTGTTGATAAGCTTGGCATTGAAATGTTAAACTTCATGTATCCTGCTGGAGACGGAAGATTGAAGACTCTTAATTTCATGTTGCATTCACGTGAGTATTTGGAAACAATTCTTACCAGTGGTGAACGTGTAGATGGTTCTTCTCTCTTTAGCTTTATTGCAGCTTCAAGCAGTGACTTATATGTCTTGCCACGTTTTGCAACAGCTTTTATTAATCCTTTTGAGGAGATTCCTACACTTTGTATGCTTTGTTCATTCTTTGACAGAGATGGTAATCCATTAGAATCATCACCAGAGCATACATTGACTAAAGCTATGAAGGCTTTCAATGATGTTACAGGTATGGAATATCATGCAATGGGTGAATTGGAATACTATGTTATCCAACCAGACGAGGAAGTATTCCCAGCTGAAGACCAACATGGTTATCACGAAAGTTCACCATACGCTAAGGTAAATGACTTCCGTATGCGTTGTATGAAGCTTATTGCGTCTTGTGGTGGTAAAATCAAGTATGGTCACTCTGAAGTTGGTAACTTCGTTGAAGATGGTAATTGCTATGAGCAAAACGAAATCGAATTTTTGCCAGTACCTGCTAACGAATGTGCAGACCAAATCATGGTTGCTAAATGGATTATTCGTAGCTTGGGCTATGAAGAAGGTTTCGATATAACATTTGCTCCTAAGATTACTGTTGGAAAAGCAGGTTCTGGTATGCATATCCACATGCGTATGATGAAAGACGGTCGTAACATGATGTTGCACGAAGGCAAGATTTCTGATGAAGCACGCCACATGATAGCTGGTATGATGGATTTGGCACCAAGTATCACTGCCTTTGGCAACAAGAATCCTACATCATATTTCCGTTTGGTTCCTCATCAAGAGGCTCCTACCAACGTATGTTGGGGTATGAGCAACCGCTCTGTATTGGTACGTGTACCATTGGGTTGGACTTCAGGCGAAGATATGTGCCACAAGGCAAATCCTTTGCAACCACATGAAGACCGCGATTATACATTGAAGCAAACTGTTGAAATGCGTTCACCAGACGGTTCTGCAGACATTTATCAGTTATTGTCAGGACTTTGTGTTGCTTGTCGTCATGGTTTCCAAATGGAAAATGCTTTGGAAGTAGCCGACGCAACATTTGCTGATGGCGATATTCACGATTCAAAGAATGCAGAACGTTACGCTAAATTGGCTCAATTGCCAGATTCATGCGTTGCATCTGCTGATTGTCTTGAGAAGCAACGTGGTGTTTATGAAGAATTCGGTGTGTTCTCACCAGCAATGATTGATGGTATCATCGCTCAACTTCGTGGCTTCAACGATAAGAATACTCGCAAGGAAGTAACTGGAAACGATGATGCTATTGCAGAATTGGTAAAGAAATATTTCCACTGCGGCTAATTGAATAGTAACAATAGGGAATTATCTTGAAAGATATTTGCCCTATATGCTTTCGAAAATAATGAAAAATTAAAGCTGATTCCATTCTTTGGAGTCAGCTTTTTTTGTCTTATAACCTTCAATTTCATAGATGAATTTTTTAATTCAATGGTATTTTTCTGTATCTTTGTAACGAGTTAAAACAAGCAACGTATGAAAAAACTATTTACGATATTAGCGGTAATTTGTTCAATTAATGGATTTGCGCAAACTAACACGGCTACATGGCATGGCGTTTTGAAGATTGCTGCGCAAGAGCTTACCTTACAATTGCATGTAGATGAAGCGAAAAAAGAGGTTTTGCTTGATGTGCTTGAGCAAGGTGCAGAAGGACAAGCTATGGAGGTAGTTCATTTAACTTCTGACTCTATCCATGTAACAATTCCTAATTTGATGTTGAACTATCAAGGTAAAGTTGTTGGTGATAGTATTTTGGGGACATTCAGACAAGGAATGTTCAAAACTTCGCTGAATATGGCACGGGGTGAGGTGAAATATAATCGTCCGCAAGAGCCAACAAAGCCTTATCCATACCAAACTATGGAGGTGATGTTCAGCAATAAAGAGGCTGGTATTACTTTGTTTGGAACATTAACTCTCCCTGTGGATTATAAAGGTAAGCGTGTTCCTGTCGTGTTGATGGTAACGGGAAGTGGTCCGCAAAATCGTGATGAGGAATTGTTTGGGCATAAACCTTTCTTAGTAATTGCCGACCGTTTAGCTCGAAATGGTATCGCATCGTTGCGCTATGACGACCGTGGAGTGGGGGTTTCCGATGGAACTTTTGAAAATGCTACAACAGACGATTTTAAAGCAGACGCCCAAGCAGGGGTAGCCTATCTCCGAAATTTGAAAATGTTTTCCAAGGTTGGCATTTTAGGTCATAGCGAAGGTGGGACAATTGCTTATATGTTAGCCAGCGAGCGCAAAACAGATTTCATAGTTAGCTTAGCAGGACCAGCTTGCCGTATTGATACCATGATGGTCGAGCAAATTAACGGCTTAGCGTCTTCGCAAGGTGCAACAACAAAAGTAGTGCAGTCGGTGGCAGATGCAAAACGAGTTCTCAAAGTGGATAATAACGTGTGGTTGCGCCATTTCTTCGAGTTAGATATTACACCTTATATAAGCAAAATCAGTTGTCCTGTATTGTCAGTTTATGGCGATGTCGATAGGAATGTGCCTGCGAGCATGAATGTACCTATTCTCAGACAGAATTTATCTCCCAAAAAGCATAATATCACAAAGGTATATCCAGGTTTGAGCCACATGTTTCAGCACAATGCTACGGGCAACCCAATGAAGACGATGAAGATAGAAGAAACTTTCTCGGAAGAAGTTTTAAAAGATATTTACACGTGGATAAATAGCTTATAAAACTGCTTGTGAATGGCCATTAGGTGGCTTGCAAAAGAAATTATTCCCGTATCATTTAATAGATATGGAAGGAGCCGATTTTTTTCGATATATCTTGCAGAGCTTTATTAAATATTTCTTTTTGCTCGTTATTGAGCGTGTACACCTGTCCTCTCACTTTTGTACCATTTATTCTCTGTGAAAGCCATGCGTGGCTTTTTCCAAAGTAGTGTTTGGCTATATAGGCTAATGGTAGAAGTTTGTAATCTTCATCATCAAATTGTCGTCTGATGTCTTCTATCTCTATTTCTATCTCTGTCAAGCCCTCGTTCATGAACGCACGAAAAGCCTTTCCACTTCCTCTGTTTTGTTTTCCCTTATCCACAAAGCTATTTCCATTCTTCGTGCTTCGCTTTGTTCATCTTCTTTGCTCATGAGCTCTTTCAACTCTTTGAGCTTTACATCTACCTCATTCATACTATTCTTTTTTAAGCCCTCCCACAAAGGGGAGGGCGATGATTGCTTTTCTCTTTGCTTGTAAAGTTTGTCAAGCTCCTTAAGAAATCTGTCAATTGTTTCTTCTTGGCTTCTAAAACTGATGTTTGAATTGTCAGAAATTTCAGTATACCCTTAATAAGGTTTCAAGGATTCAGATTCTCATCTCTAAGTTCGTCCATAAATCCTTTTTATTAATACTCTTATTAATTATCACACTACAAAGATACATAAATTTTTCGTTATGTATAAATGTTTCCCTTATTATTTTCAGTTCTTTTCTTCATCAAGTATAGTGTTTTAGCAAGAAAGTAAAAAAATAAAAAACTTGCACGTTTCAAACTTATTTTTTATCTTTGCTTCCGTAATAAAAACAATGCTTATGTGGGAATTTCTTTCATTAATAGTAACACTTATAACCATGCCCCTCTTTATTAAAGCCGACGATTGGTGCTGGCTGTCTTGTCTTATTTATATCGGTTTATGTATGGTTTTTACACCCATTGTAGGCATAATTATTTATCTTTTAATAAGTCGCCGTTAGTCCTTAAAGACTTTGTCCTTTCGCATACGGCTGTCTATGATTATCTTTGCTCAACGATATCAACGATATTTTTTTGATGGACTGAGCCTTTTGTTTTTTTTATTACTAATATTAAAACCCATTGTTTTGGAGCGCAAAACAATGGGTTTTGAACTTCAAAACAGCTACTTTCAAAAATAAAATAATTATGTCGTGAAAATTTATCTAAGAACAATGATAAACATTTGCGTTAATTAGAATTATTATAGGTCAAGTTAAGGCTTTTCTTTATGCTATAAACTGGCATTGCTACATGTGTTGGCATGGTTAAATGGCAGACTCCGCTTTGTTTTGTGCAACATTTAGCCCTGAAAGCTTTTGACTTTCAGGGCTATTTCTTTTATATTCTGCTTTTAAAAAGCTTACGTTTATTTTCTTATTTCTTTTTTAATGCTTTCTGAACCATCAGAATATTTATTTTTTATGATGTTTATTCCCTTAAATGGCTCATTGCTTTCTACTCCATATTGGTTGTAATATTTTGTAGAAACGATAGTCTTTTCGTTTTGAATGTCTTGTATGTCATTAACAGCGTCAGACCCTTCGTATAATTTCATATCTTGTGGATTGCCATTGAGGTTATACACTTGCCAATTCTTGCTATGTGCTAAAGCTACTTGTGCTTTTTTGCAATCATTCTTTTCACTTCCCAATGTTGTATCAACGATGATAAGCATTCCTGTTGCACGACCTTTTCTGTCAGGCAAGCTATTGAGCATGTTTGTCATGTTTTCGCCACTAATATTATTGCCGTAACAATTTAAATATTCCAAGTCTTTACATGCTGAAAAGTCGATACTTTCCAATTGATTCATTTCCCCACTGAAGGTTTTTAAGGCTCCGTTTTTGCTTAAATCAATCTCTTTTATTTGATTTAGTCCGCATAATAATTCCACTAAATTTGGCTCAT
Source organism: Prevotella disiens JCM 6334 = ATCC 29426 (assembly GCF_000613345.1). GTDB lineage: Bacteria > Bacteroidota > Bacteroidia > Bacteroidales > Bacteroidaceae > Prevotella > Prevotella disiens. The sequence continues at coordinate 5,503 of NZ_BAIS01000037.1, forward strand.
GCGTAATGTCAATATGCGAAAGTTGTGCATAAAGTGCTTGTAACTTTGTTATTTCGGTGTATATTGTCGTTGTTTCTGCAGTTAAATTGAGTGTAAGGCTTTGTCCATTCCAGCCAGACAATGTTCCACCTTCAATAAATGGGGTGGTTGCAGGAGTTGTTGATGCTATATTCAGCATTACATATCCCTTTTCTGGACGTGAAATCTTGAAGTAAGTATCACCTTTCTTTACTTGTTCAAATTTTGCAGTTATAGTAGTATTCTCTTTAATTACAATTGCTTTTGTTGAAGTGATGTCTATGCCATTTGCTTTCAATTCAGTAAGTTCATAACCATTATCAGGAATTGTGTTGAATAATAATTCTGTTCCATATATCACTTTCGTTAAATCAATATTTTCGCCAACAGTTACTTTCCCATTTGCTGTTGATTCTATAGTTACAGAAAGGTAAGTTGGGTCTGAACCGTCGTAAGTTTTTCCCATACCGTACATTTCCCCATTAATATAATCTTTTATTGCCCAAGATTTTGCTTTTGCAATTTCAATATCGCTCTTCAATGCAATGTTATTTTCTGTTCCAGCAGGTGCCTTCGTGTCAATAATATAAATGTATGGGCCATTTGCTTTTCCGTCATATAGAGAATTTACCATTGCGGTCATCTTGCTTCCAATCAGTGCATTTCTGTAACAATTCACTCTAAACAAACCATCGGTACCCGTTAAATCAAGGGTTTCCAATTTGTTTTGTTGACAATGTAATTGTGATAAAGCTTTATGATTTTTCAAGATAAGTGCTTTGATTTCATTATTTGAGCAATCTAAATAAGTGATAGGGTTACCTTCATTAGAATTTAGTTCTGTAATTTGGTTTCCACTACATGTCAATTCGCCTACATCACCTTTTATAGTAACTGTTTGCTTGGTAAGTGTCAAGGTTTGTTTGCCTGAGAAAGGACCACTTTCGGCTACTCCTTCAATTAAAAACTCTGCATTATTAATCGCTTTAATATCTAAAGTTATTTTTTCACCAATTTGTTTATTGGTTGTAAAGGTAATGTTGTGCTTGCTTACTTGAGGAACATAATCCAATCCGTTATAAGTGTTACCAATCATACTGCCATTATCAGTTCCGTCAAGCCAATCGCATACTATCCAACCTTTTCCCTTTGCAGCTTCTACATCTTTAACATAACATTTATTGCCTTCATTGTTGTCTCTTGTATTTATGATGTACAACATTGGAGGTGCTTGGGCTGGATTAGGTAATTTGCTGATAAAATTATCCATACCTTGTCCTTCTATTTTGTTGCTGTGAATTTTAATCCACCATAATGAAGTATTTTTGCTTAAATCCAATGTCGTGAGTTGATTTTGTTCTGCGTATAAATCAACTAAAGCAGTACAAGTGCTAACATCAAGGCTTGCAAGTTGATTATTTCCACATTCTAAACGTGTTAGCGCAGTATTAGCTGTACCTGTTGTAAGCGTTGTTAGTTTATTTTTATTTGCAACAAGTTTTTCTAATTTTCCATTTAAGCTGACGTCTAATGATATTAAAAGATTATCGTGGCAATCTAATGTGTTCAATTCAGTACATTTTTTAATGTCCAAATTGGTTAGTTTATTCTCGTAACATTTTAGGATTTGGAGTTGTGGCGCATCAGCTATCAGTTCGTTTAACTGGCATTTATAGCATTCTAATTGCGTTAATTCTCCCGTGATGATGATTTCCTTTGTAGGGTCAATAACTTCATATTCCCCATAAAAGTCAGTCTTTTGTACGCCTCCAGAAACTGTAGCCCCATTAAAAGGCTGCGTATAAAGTCTTAATTTTGTTCCAACAGGAGCTTCTGTTTTCATTTTAATTGTTGCATTAGTTTGTGCTTGAGTTTTGTTCGGCACAATGGCGCATACAGCAATCATTACCAGTAGCATCATCATTTTTAATTTGCTACAATTTTCTCTCTGTTCTTTGCAGATTTTGTTTAAGAAAGCCTGTTTCATACTTTGTAGTTTAAAATGTTTATATATATGAAAAATAAGTTTTTCAACATAGATTGCCTTGTTGCTTTTCTAAGAATAGTTATTTACTTCTGCTTGCAGAAACTATTTTAATAACCTTACAAATATATTAAATAAATAAAATAATTGAGAGAAAAATTTTAGTTTTATTTTATTTATGATTTTAATATAACAAAAAATGTATTAGAATGTATTATATATTCATTCCTTTTAGTTTTATAATAATACATCTTTCATCAACAATTTAACCATAAATCATCAAATTTTATTAGGAAATATTTTCTTTTCTTGGATTATTTCACGATGCAAATGCCCTTTATTGTTGAATATCATCTATTATTTGCAATAAATTGTAAGGTTCTGCGTTATATTCAAAATGAAAAGATTTAAGATATTCGTATATATAATGCTTTTGGCAGTCGTTGGATTGCTGACGGCATGCAACGATGATGATAGTTTTACAACATCGTTAAATAATCAATTGACTTTCTCTTCCGACACAATTCGGTTGGATACTACTTTCTCGAAAGTACCTACTTCAACCAAAACGTTTTGGGTTTACAATCATTCTGGAGATGGTATAAAACTTGCAAACGTTCGTTTAGAACAAGGCAATCAGACGGGTTTCAGAGTAAATGTAGATGGTATTTACTTGGGACAAGCTATGGGCTATCAAGTAAACGATTTGGAAGTGAGAGATAAGGACAGTATTCGTGTTTTTGTTGAGCTTACTTCGCCTCTGAATGGAGGCACCGAACCCAAATTTATCGAAGACAATTTGATATTTACTTTAGAGAGTGGGGCGGTTCAAAAGGTTAATTTGAATGCTTATAGTTGGGACGCCGAAATGATAAAGAATTTGGACGTAACCCAAAATACTGTGCTTCAGTCAGAAAAACCCCTTGTTATTCAGGGTGGAATAAAGGTAGCTGAAGGTGCAACACTTACCATTGCAGCAGGCACAACGCTCTATTTTTCTAATAAAGCAGGTATCGATGTGAGTGGAAAATTGAAGATTGAAGGCACTGCTGACAAGGTCGTTACGCTGCGTGGCGACCGCTTAGACAAGATGTTTGACTATCTTCCTTACGACCATGTGAGCGGTCAGTGGCAAGGTGTTCACTTTCAAAAGTCAAGCTATGATAACGAAATAGCTTACGCTGATATTCATTCTGCTTACAATGGTATCGTTTGCGACTCTTCAGACATTAATCGTTCAACGTTGAAAATGCAACGAAGTACGATACATAACTGTCAAGGTTTTGGTATTTTGGCTACCAATTGCAACGTTGATTTGAGTAACTGCCAAATTACAAATACCCTCAACGATTGTGCCGCATTCATTGGTGGAAAAGTTGTTTTAAGCCATTGCACGTTGGCACAGTTCTATCCTTTTGACGGAAACCGAGGGGCAGCGTTGAAATTTGGCAATACTATCACAGGCAAAGATTACGCTCTCGTGCAATTCGATGTGCTTAATTCCCTTGTTACAGGCTATGCCGATGATGTTGTAATGGGCAGTTTTAACGATAAGACAGAGCAGCATTACAAGTTCGAGCATAGTATTTTGCGCACCATGGAGCCGAAAGAATTAGATGCAAACAAGTTTGTTTCTATCCAATGGGAAGACCCAAAAGACACTATTCAATCGGGCGAAAAGCATTTTATAAAGATTGATGCCGACAAGCAAAACTATGATTTCCATTTGTCAGAGAAGTCAAAAGCTCGTGATATAGCTATACTTTGCCCAATGGAACCAGTAAAACCGACCACGATGGTGTTGCTCGCGACGACAAACCCGATGTAGGTTGTTACGAATTTAAGGAGAAATAATTATTTTAAAAAGATAGTTTATTAAGATGAAGACAATTGATATAAATATTAAAATTGGCGTTTGTCAGCCTGACGAATTGCCACTTGAAGAGCAAAAACTCATAGAACAAGCGATTGAAGCAACTAAAAACAGCTATTCACCTTACAGCCATTTCAGTGTAGGTGCCGCTCTTTTGTTGAACAATGGCGAGGTGGTCATGGGCGCAAATCAAGAAAATGCAGCTTTCCCTTCTGGACTTTGCGCTGAGCGTTCGGCTATTTTTGCTGCCCAAAGTACACGTCCCGACCAACCAATCCAAACACTTGCTATTGCAGCACGCAATGGTGGAGGACTTACCCCTCAGCCTATCGTACCTTGTGGGGCATGCCGTCAAGTTATTTTAGAGATAGAAGACCGCTATAAACAGCCTGTGCGCATTCTTCTTTATGGTACAGAAGCCGTTTATGTCGTTCGTTCAGTTAAAGATTTGTTGCCGTTACAATTTGTTAGCGACTCTATGAAATAAATAAATCCGCCTCCTTTGAGAGGCTTTTTCGTTATGGAACATTTACCCAAAGACCCTGCTATTCTCGTTAGTGCAGTCAATATGCTTTTGCGTGATGAGGAGTTTGACACCCTACATTCGCTTTGTGTCTATTTTAATGAAACGGAAGAACATCTTTGCGCCATGCTTTACAAAGAAGGTTACGTTTATAGTGAAGCGCAAAAGCAATTCCGCCCAATTGGTTTTGATTCAAATTAAATAAAGTAGAAATGGAAAATCAGATTTGCTTTTCAAATATATTTCGTATATTTGCACCATAAACATAAAAGCAAATATGAAAAAGACACTCTTATTTTTAGTGATGTTATGGGCTGCTGTTGCCAATAGTTATGGTTGTACAGCCGCTGTGATAACGGGTAAAGTAACTGCCGATGGTCGCCCTATGTTGTGGAAAGTCCGCGATACGGACAATCTTCAAAACTGCATGAAGTATTTTAAAGGTACGAAATACAATTTCTTTGGCATTGCCGATTGCCGTGCGCGTAGCAACAAAGAGATATGGATGGGTACAAATACCGCAGGCTTTTCAATCATGAATACCCAGTCTTTCAATTTGGAAAAGACGGTCAATGGTGTTGAACCTGGCGACAAAAATGGTGAATTTATGTTCAAGGTTTTGAATGTATGTGCCACAGTTACCGACTTGAAACAATACTTAGACACTGCAAAATTAGACGGTCTTTGTGCCAATTTTGGTGTCATTGATGCACAAGGAGGAGCAGGTTGGTTCGAGGTTAGTACTCGCAATTTTAAATATTTTGATGCTAACGACCCAGCGGTAGCCCCTAATGGCTTCATTGCACGAACCAATTTCAGCTGTACAGGTCCTGCCCACGAAGGCTTAGGATTTGTACGTTATCAAAACGATGAGGAAACTTTGACAGAAGGAGTGAAGAATAAATCAATTACTCCAGAGTGGATTTTCTCAACTTTGGCACGTTCTTTCAAAAATCCACAGTTAGGAATCGACCTTCGCGACGGCAATCATAACAAGCCGATTACGTCGGGGTGGTTTACCGATAACGACCTTATTTCTCGTAGCGGAACTGCTTGCTCTGGCATTATCAAAGGTGTGAAACCAACAGAAAATCCAGAATTGACCACCATGTGGACGGTTATCGGTTATCCACCAGTAAGTGTGGCATTTCCATTCTGGCTAAAAGACGCTGAAAAGCTTTTGCCAGTGATTTATACGGCGAATAATAATGAGCCAGTAACCATTTTTGGCAAGAAAGTTGATACGCTGAAAGAGCGTGTTTATGCTTTCCATGAAGGCATTGGGTCAGACCGTTATTTCAATTGGGAGGCACTTTGGAACAAGCAAGGTAATGGTATTATGCAAAAATTAGAGCCTGTTGAAACCGAAATTTTCACTCGTACCAACGCTGTAACAACCAATTGGTACAAGAAAGGCAAGGTGAATAGCAAGGAAATGGAAAAACTTTACGGCAACCTTTCCGACTATGTAACCGAGCAATACAAGACTTTGTTTGATTTGTAAAACCCTATAAACCAGCCTAAAAAGAAAGGCAATCCACGCAAAATGGATTGCCTTTTTTCTTTGTTCATTGCTTTGACTTTCAAAACAGGCTATTTTGAAGAACAAAACAGCCTATTTTCAACGGCAAAACATACGCTTTCGTTTTTTGAACATAAAAAACGGATAAAACACACGAGTTACTCGTTGCTACTTTTAGCAATATATTTTTGCAATATTTCGTTAATAAAGGCTTTAAATTCGTTGTTTTCTACGATTTCTATATCAGAATACAAGCCCAGTACAAACCGTCCGAGTCCACGAAAATCGCATACTTCAATATCCAATAACCATTCTTTTGAGTTCAGCGGTTGAATATATTTTGCTCCTTGCGAATATTCTTCCATAAAAATATTGTAGGATAATTGACCTAATTTCAGCTTTACTCGGTGGTGTTCCTCTCCACTGAACATAAAAATATCGGTGAAAATCTGTCGGTGTTTTTCCTCGTAAATCCACGGCGTATCCACTTTCTCAATGGTTTTTATGCGATTGATTCGAAATGTTTTATTCATACCAGTTTTGATTTCGTGGCATCTAACATCTTGATTATCATTCATCAGAAGGAAAGGCTCTACAATTCGGTCGGAAACAGTATGGCTATGTGGACTGGAATAGCCCACAAACTTCACCATTTTCTTTGTGTGTATAGCTTCTGAAATCAGTTTTAAGTTATTGTTTAGTAGCGTACTGCGCTTGTCTAAAACCCGTTCAGAGAAATTATAGGCACGGTCTAATTTTGCTCGTAACTGATTAACAGTTTCCGACCCATCGCCCGCCATGAGCAAAATGTTATAAATGGTGCGAATTTCAGCATCAGAAAACTGCAAGGTTTCTGTCAATTCGGTAAAAAATGGAGAACGGCGGTCAAGATGATACTTGTTGTTTCTTTTGAAAAGAATAAATCCTGCCGATTCTATAAATTCCAAAAGATAGTAAATATGTCGGCGTGACACCTCCATTTTCTCGCTCAACTCGGTGGCTGTATAACCCATATTATCGGCGAGGAGAAGGATAAGTTTCAGCTCATTTTGTAATTTAGAATGCCTCATTTGTCTATTCTTTAAATTCGATTGTCAATTCTTCGGGTGGCAAAAGCGTAAACGATTTGCGATGATAGGGCGTAATGCCGTGTTGGCGAATGGCTTCACGGTGTTTCTTTGTAGGGTATCCCTTGTTCGATTTCCAGTCGTATTGTGGATATTCTTCGGCAAGCCCTTTCATGTAATCATCACGATAAGTTTTCGCAAGAATTGAGGCTGCTGCAATAGACAGATATTTCCCATCACCTTTCACTATCGTAGAGTAGGGCAAATCCTTATAAGGTTTAAAGCGATTGCCGTCCACTATCACCGCTTCGGGGCGTGTTTTCAATCCGTCTAATGCTCGGTGCATGGCAAGAATACTGGCATTGAGAATATTGATTTCATCAATTTCTTCTGCCGTAACCACCCCTACTGCCCACGCTATGGCATCTTTTTCAATGATAGAACGCAGCTGATAACGCTTCTTTTCCGATAATTGTTTCGAGTCGTTGAGCAGTTCATTTTCGTAATTGGGAGGGAGAATAACGGCTGCTGCATAGACACTACCAGCCAAACAACCACGTCCAGCCTCGTCACAACCTGCTTCTATTTTACCAATATAATACGTATTCTTTAACATTTTACGATAATATAACAATAAAAAATTATTGATTGAACATATATTGCACAAAGGTAGTCTAATTTTGCCAACAGAAAAAGAAAATAATAAGAAAATTAATAATGAAAAGAGAAATTAATTTGTTGGCTACACAAAGCCGTAAAAGTGAATATTCTGATATGGTTCGTAACCTTTGGGCATGGGCAAAAGCCCCTAACGAGTGGTTGCGCAAATATTATAGTGCGGTATTGGAGAAGGAAATCAGTCTTTCGCAAGCCAATATCATTTCGCGTGCGCAAATCGCTTTCATCTTGTCGGTGTTCACAACCAACGACAATTTGCTTGTGAAAGCCATATTCGTCGCATGGTTTATTGTTGCCGTTTTGCGTGCAAAGAAAGCGTTTGGCGAGTGAATGGAAAGATAAGTTGGACGATTCGGACAAGTTATACAGGTAAGCGAAGAAATACATCACCTTTGTAATTACCTTTGCACGAGAAAAACAACTAAAAACCCCACCAAAATGGGTGTAAACAACCAAATTGGTGGGGTCTTTATGCTATTGATTTGCTTGACTGGTCAAGCTAAAAGTTTATCATTTAAAACATCTTTACAACACGATTGATGCCTGCTACCAACGCATCGACCTCTTCTTTTGTGTTATAGAGCGCAAAAGAAGCACGAACCGTACCGAGAATATCGAAACGTTCCATGAGTGGTTGGGCGCAATGATGACCTGTTCGAACGGCAATGCCGAGTTGGTCGAGTAGTGTTCCCAAATCCATAGGGTGAATATCGCCAATGAGGAAACTGATTGCCGCATCGTGGTTGGCTACTGCACCTTTAGTATCATTAGGAATACCAAAGAAACGAATATTTGGAATGTTGCGCATTTGTTCAATGGCGTAGTCAGTAAGCATTTGTTCGTGCTGATGAATATTCTCCATTCCGAGCGAAGTAACATAATCTAACGCTGTGGCAAGTCCGTGTGTAGCAACATAATCGGGCGTTCCTGCCTCAAATTTCAAAGGAGGACGTTCAAAAGTTGTGCCACTGAAGCTAACACGTTCTATCATTTCGCCTCCGCCTTGATAAGGTGGAAGTTTGTCGAGCCACTCTTCTTTGCCATAAAGCACACCGATACCCGTAGGACCATAGACTTTATGACCACTGAAAGCTAAGAACTCGCAATCTAATTCTTGCACATCAACAGAAAAATGAGGAACACTTTGTGCGCCGTCGAGCATGACTGGAATATTGTTTTCGTGGGCAATACGGATTATTTCTCTGACAGGTTGATAGTTCCCATTACGTTACTAACGTGGGCAACGCTGACCAGTTTAGTGCGTTTGGTAATGAGTTTCTCGAAAGCATTCATATCGAACATGCCGTCTTCATTGATTGGAATTACTTTCAAGACGATTCCACGCCGTTGGGCAAGGATTTGCCAAGGCACAATGTTGGAATGGTGCTCTACATTAGAAACGATTACCTCGTCGCCTTCTTGCATAAAGCCGTCGCAGAATGAAGAAGCTACAAGATTAAGGCTTTCGGTTGTGCCACGTGTAAAAACGATTTCAGCGGTAGAACGTGCGTTGATAAACTTTCTAACCGTCTCACGAGCAGCCTCGTGCAAGTCGGTAGCTTGTTGAGAAAGCCAATGAATGCCACGATGCACATTGGCATTGACATTCAAATATTCATCGCGCATGGCATCTAACACGCAGAGCGGTTTCTGCGTGGTAGCTGCATTGTCGAGATAGACCAATGGTTTTCCGTAAATTGTGCGTGAAAGGATTGGGAAATCGGCACGCACTTTTGCTATATCGTACATATTCTTTTCTTTTATCGGCAAAGTTTACAACTTCCACACTTCTCAAGTTCGCCACGGAAACGTTTTTCTACTAAGTGATGGAGGCGGTCGCGAAGTGGAATAAGTTCCATTTTATCGATTACCTCATTGATAAATGCGAACTCAAGGAGGAGTTTTGCTTCCCGTTTATCGATACCACGCTGCTGCATATAGAAAAGAGCAGCATCGTTAAGTTGTCCTATCGTAGAACCATGATTACACTGCACATCATCGGCATAGATTTCAAGCATTGGCTGGGTGTACATGTGAGCAGTAGAGGCAGCACAAATATTTTGGTTTACCTCGTGAGAAAGCGTCTTTTGAGCATCTTTTGCCACATAAATAAGTCCTGCGAAAGCTCCCACGGCATGGTCGTCAAGCACGTATTTGTATAATTGATTGCTGGAGCAGTTGCTTACAGCGTGGTTGATGACCGTATTGTTATCAACATGCTGATGTTTATCAGCAATAACGCAGCCGTTCAAGAAACATTCGCTTCCTTCGCCACGGAAAGTTAAATCAAGTTTGTTGCGAGTTACACCATTATGGAGTGTTATAATATTGTGTGAAACACGACTATTTTTCTGCTGTTCGATGTAAACATTTGATACTCGAACGTTCTTCAAATGGGTTTCTTCCAAACAATTTAACTCCAATTTCGCATTGTCAGCAACGTAGGCTTCAATGACTTGCGTTGTTAAGAAGTTTCGGTCGTCTGTTGAATCATCACAAAAAAGCATTGAAGCTTCAGCCCCTTCTTCAATAATAATGAGTACACGACGATTAACCATGAGATTTACATTGGAACGCAAAATGTTGATAACTTGAATCGTGCGGTCTGCTTTAATGCCTTTCGGTACATAGATAAACAATCCATCTTGCGCTAACATCGTATTAAAAGCCGTTAGAGCGTCTTTGCTTGTATCGGCAATTCGAGCATAGTGTTGTTCTAAGAGTTCAGGATAGATTTTTGCAGCGTTGCAAATGCTATCAATAACGATTCCTTCGTTGAGCTGTGCTTTTGGCAGTTGCTTGTTATAAAATTGGTCGTTTACAACAAAGTAAAGTGAGGTACTAAGATTGGGGACATCGCATTTAAATGAGTCATAGGGATTGATTGGAGTTTCCAAACGCTGCAAATTGAGTCCGTAATCGGGCGCAAAGAGCTTTGGAATATCAGTATATTTGTAGCGTTCCACCTTTTTTGTGGGGAAGCCTTGGGCCTTGAAGTCTTCAAATGCTTTGTCGCGCACTTTATTCAAGACAGCACAGGAATGCTGTTTTATCATTTCTTGCGCCTCGTTGTACAAGTCTATGTATTGTTTTTCGCTTTGCATTTTTAGCCTTTCTATTTATCTACTTCCTCTTTAATCCAATCGTAGCCTCGTTTTTCTATTTCTCGAGCGAGTTCTGCCGTACCTGTTTTCACGATACGTCCTTTGTAAAGAATGTGTACTACGTCAGGTTTTATCATATCCAAAAGTCGGTCGTAGTGGGTAATAACGATGGTTGAAGTTTCCGAAGTGTGCATTTTGTTCACACCATCGGCAACGATACGCATAGCATCAACATCAAGCCCAGAGTCTGTTTCGTCCAAAATGCTGAGTTTTGGTTGTAACATTGCCATTTGGAAAATCTCATTACGTTTCTTCTCTCCACCCGAAAAACCTTCATTTACAGAACGATGTGAGAGTTTAGAATCTAAGCCAACGAGGTCGCGCTTCTCACGCATGAGCTTCATAAAGTCGGCAGCTTTCAAAGGTTCTAAGCCTTGATATTTGCGCTTTGCATTTATGGCAGCCTTCATGAAGTTCGTCATGCTTACACCAGGAATTTCTACTGGATACTGGAACGACAGAAAAATGCCTTCATTGGCACGTTCGTCTGCGCCCATTTCCAAAAGGTCTTTACCATTGAATACAGCCGAACCATCGGTTACAGTGTACAAAGGGTTGCCTGTAAGAACGGCACTAAGTGTTGATTTTCCAGAACCATTTGGTCCCATGATAGCATGTATTTCGCCATCTTTGATAGTAAGGTCAATGCCTTTTAATATTTCTTTATCTGCAATAGTAGCATGCAGATTTTTAACTTCTAACATATTGTTTTTGTATTATAATCGTTTTTATCTAAAAAATATTCCATTGAGGATTTCTACAAATGCGCTTCCAATGAAGTCAGCAATGATGTTGCGTGATTCATATTCGCCTCTTCGTATTCTTTCCAAATCTTCTGCCTCTTCCATTTCTTGGAGTATGCCTTTTGGTTCGGGTGCATAGAATGTTCCAAAATTCAAAACAGCAGGGTCTAATTTCTTCGACTTTATAGGGTGTTTTGCCATTATGGAGTAACATTTATTGAGCGTATCGGCTTTCACTTGTTGCTCTATGAGATATTTTTGCCATGCTTTTGGCTCCCAACTTTGGGCATTTGCACAAGAAATTGCCGCAAAGAATCCAAGTATTGATACCACCTGTTTCATATTCTCTAAAAAATAGTCGATTGTTTTTCCTTATCCTACCGTTCCTTCCAACGTAACCGAAAGAAGTTTTTGCGCTTCAACAGCAAATTCCATAGGAAGTTTGTTCAATACATCTTTTGCATATCCATTGACAATCAAGCCAATAGCATCTTCCATAGGAATGCCTCGTTGGTTGCAATAGAAGAGTTGGTCTTCGCTGATTTTCGATGTAGTAGCTTCATGTTCAACGATAGCCGAGTCGTTATGCACATCCATATAAGGGAAAGTGTGCGCTCCGCAGGTAGAACCCAAGAGCAACGAGTCGCAAGAACTATAATTGCGCGCATTATCGGCATTAGGTGTAACACGCACCAAGCCGCGATAAGAGTTCTGACTTTTGCCAGCAGAGATACCTTTTGATATAATTGTACTCTTTGTATTCTTGCCCATGTGAATCATTTTCGTACCCGTGTCAGCTTCTTGATGATTATTTGTAACTGCTACGGAATAGAATTCAGCCTGTGAATTGTCGCCACGCAAGATACAAGAAGGATACTTCCACGTGATAGCCGACCCCGTTTCTACTTGCGTCCACGAAAGTTTGGAGTTTTTACCACGAAGGTCGCCACGCTTGGTTACAAGATTCAACACACCACCTTTTCCATTCTCATCACCTGGATACCAGTTTTGTACAGTTGAATATTTCACTTCTGCATTTGCCAACACCACGATTTCAACAATAGCAGCATGGAGTTGGTTTTCATCACGCATTGGCGCAGTACACCCTTCAAGGTAACTTACATACGAATCATCGTCAGCAATAATCAAAGTGCGCTCAAATTGTCCTGTATTCATTGCATTTATACGGAAATAAGAACTCAATTCCATTGGACAACGTACACCCTTTGGAATATACACAAACGAGCCATCACTAAAGACAGCTGAATTGAGTGCCGCCGTGAAATTATCCTTATAAGGAACAACCGTTCCCAAATATTGACGTACCAATTCGGGGTGTTCTTTCACCGCTTCGCCAATTGAGCAAAAGATAATTCCTTTCTCAGCCAACTGCTTCTTGAACGTAGTCTTTACCGATACCGAGTCCATAATCGCATCAACAGCAACACCACTCAATGCCAATCGCTCTTCAAGCGGAATACCTAACTTGTCAAAAGTCTTTTCCAACTCAGGGTCTATCTCCTTATTCTTAGGCTTCTTCGCCAAAGGGTCAGCGTAATAAGAAATTGCCTGATAATCTATTTCTGGCAAGTTCAAATGTGGCCACTTAGGCATCTCCATTGTTTCCCAATGACGAAACGCCTTTAAACGAAAATCGAGGAGCCATTCTGGTTCCCCTTTCTTCTCCGAAATAAGCCTAACAACATCTTCGTTTAAGCCTTCGGAATAATATCTGTATGCACATCGGTAGTAAAACCAAACTCGTATTTCTGTTCGGCAACTTTCCTTACATACTCATTGTTATTATTTTCTGACATTTACTTTTTACCTTTTTAGTGGTTCAATCCTCAAAAAGAATGATAACACTCTCTCTTTGTATTGTCCCACCTTCTATTTTATTTCGATAAAGATAGTGCCGCTATCATCAATAACCTTCTGTTACCATAAAGTAACAAACCGCCTCGCTTTTCCTTGGGAAATGAGAGGCGGCTTGGCACATATCTTAGAGTTTTTGTTCTACCTCTATTTCGGTGAATGTTTCAATCATATCACCCGTTTGCAAGTCGTTGTAGTTCACAAGTGAAATACCACATTCCAAACCTGTTACAACTTCCTTAACATCGTCCTTATAACGCTTCAAAGCACTAATAGGAGCAGTATGGATTACGATACCATCGCGAATGACACGTCCCTTGTCCTTGCTGTGTACCTTTCCTTCTGTAACAATACAACCAGCAACGGTTCCAACCTTAGAAATCTTAAAGACTTGTTGTACTTCAACCTGACCTGTGATGATTTCTTTCTTCACCTTGTCGAGCATACCAACCATTGTCGAAGTTACATCGTCAATCGCATCGTAAATTACCGAGTAAGTATTGATTTCTACGCCATCACGGTCAGCCAACTTTCGAGCATCAGCAGAAGGACGTACTTGGAAGCCCACAATCACAGCATCGGAAGCAGCAGCAAGCATTACGTCATTTTCTGAAATCTGACCAACCGCCTTGCTGATAACATTTACCTTTACCTTTTCAGTAGAAAGTTTGATGAACGAATCAGACAAAGCCTCAATAGAACCGTCAGTATCACCCTTCACAATGATATTCATTTCGTGGAACTCGCCACGAGCAATACGGTGAGAAATATCCGATAAGGTCAAACGTGTTTGAGTACGCAAGCCTTGTTCACGTTGCAATTGTTCACGCTTATTCGCAATGTCGCGTGCCTCTTGTTCAGTTTCCATGACATGGAAAGTATCACCTGCTGTTGGTGCGCCATTCAAACCAAGTATAATTACTGGTTCTGCTGGACCAGCTTGTTCAACACGTTGGTTACGTTCATTGAACATAGCCTTAATACGTCCCCATGAAGTCCCTGCAATCATGTTGTCTCCAATCTTCAATGTACCATTAGAAACGAGAACTGTACTTACATATCCACGTCCCTTATCCAATGATGATTCAATGACAGTACCTGTTGCGTTACGATTAGGGTTAGCCTTCAAATCGAGCATATCGGCTTCGAGCAATACCTTATCTAATAAGTCGGCAACGCCCAAACCTTTCTTTGCGCTGATTTCTTGGCATTGATATTTGCCGCCCCACTCTTCAACGAGTAAGTTCATTTGCGACAAGTCTTCGCGTATTTTGTCAGGATTTGCTCCTGGTTTATCAATCTTATTGATGGCAAACACCATTGGTACACCAGCTGCTTGAGCATGAGCAATAGCTTCTTTGGTAGTAGGCATTACCGAGTCGTCGGCAGCAATGATGATGATTGCGATATCGGTTACCTGTGTACCACGAGCGCGCATCGCTGTAAACGCTTCGTGTCCAGGGGTATCAAGGAAAGTAACCTTACGTCCGCTCTTCAGCGTTACACTATAAGCACCGATGTGCTGAGTAATACCACCAGCTTCACCAGCAATCACATTGGTATTGCGGATATGGTCGAGCAAAGAAGTTTTACCATGGTCGACGTGTCCCATGACTGTTACAATAGGTGCACGAGAAACTAAATCCATTTCATCGTCTACTTCTTCGCTAATGGCCTCTTGTACTTCGGCACTGACATATTCGGTCTTGAAATCAAATTCGTCAGCAACCATATTGATTGTTTCAGCGTCAAGACGTTGGTTGATAGAAACCATAATTCCAACAGACATCAAAGTTGAAATAACGTTTGTAACTGGTATATTCATCATTGTTGCCAATTCTGAAACCGTAACAAACTCGGTCAATTTTAAAACCTTGCTTTCCTTGCGTTCTGCCTTAGCCTCTGCATTTAAACGTTCGTGAACCGCTTCACGCTTTTCCTTACGATATTTGGCAGCCTTTTTATTTTGGCTCTTGCTGGTAAGGCGTGCAAGTGTTTCTTTTACCTGACGTGCTACTGCTTCATCATCAACTTCCAATGGTTTTTGGTTGCGGTTTTTCTTATTATTCTTTCCGCTACCATTGTTATTATTGTTGTTTTTCTTTGCGTTATTTTTCTTTCCGCCTTGTTGTTGGTTAGCAGCAGCATTGATATCAACACGTTCTTTTCCGATGCGAACGCGTTTTTTCTTTCCTTGTCCGTTTTGTGCAGACTTATCTTCACGTTCTTTACGGCGTTCTTCCTTTGTTTTTTTCTTAGGGCGTGTGCTTTGATTGATAGAACTCAAATCAATTTTACCCAAAATGTTTACCTTTGGCTGATTAAGCATCTTCTTCTCATTAGAAGTCTGGTAGATGCCATTGTTTTCGGATTCCATTCCTTGTTTGATTTCCTTTTCTTCCTTTTCTTTTTCAACCACAGATTCCTTCTTGAGAGATTCCGTATGAGAACTCTTGGCTTTTTGTATAACCTCCGCTTTGTGAGGCTTTGGTTGTATATCTTTTGTAGGTTTTTCCTGCTTTTGAGCTTTTTGTTCTACTGGCTTTTCCGCTTTTGCAGCAGTTTCTACCTTCTTTTCGTTACTATTTTTTACGGCAGTTTCTGTTTCTTTTTTCTCTTTTTTATCAGCATCTGGCTTCGCAGCAGGCTTGTTAAACTGGTCAAGGTCAATCTTTCCTACAGGTTTAAATTTTGGTTTATTATCCTGTTGTAAAAGATTTTCAGCCTTGTGGTTGACAGTTTTCTTGGTATGCACTTTGTCTTTTTGCTTCTTAGGGAATATTTTTGCAGCATTATCTTTTATTTGCTGGTCTTTTTTAAATTCCTTTTCAAGTGCTTTAAATTGGTCATCACTGAGTTTAAAATTAGGGTCTTCTTTAATTTCTCCTAATTCTTTTCTTGTATCTAAGTACTCCACTGCCGTTTGGAGTCCGATATTCAGTTCTCGAATTGCTTTGTTTAATCTGATGCTCATTAATATATTTTTCTTTTTGAATGTTGGTGTTATGTTAATTTCTCGAACTTATCATGATAGGTGTTAGTTCTTTTTTCTTTTTTCGATGTTGTCCCCAACACCTATCTGTCTAACACCTAACTTTCAAATTCTGCTCTTAATATGTTCAATACGTTATCAACGGTTTCTTCTTCAAGGTCAGCTTTTTCTATCAACATTTCGCGAGGAGCGTTTAACACTTGGCGTGCTGTGTCAAGACCAATTGATTTGATAGCGTCAATAACCCATTTATCAATTTCGTCAGAGAATTCATCTAAGTAGATGTCTTCTTCTGATGTTTGTTCGTCAAGTTCACGGAAGACGTCAATGGTATAGCCAGTTAGCATACTTGCCAGCTTAATATTCATACCGCCACGACCGATTGCTAGACTGACTTCCTCTGGTTGCAAGAATACTTCTGCCTTCTTGTTTTCTTCGTCAATAGTAAGGCTGCTCACCTTAGCTGGCGACAAAGCGCGTTGGATAAACAATTTTGTATTGGCTGTCCAATTGATGACGTCAATATTTTCATTGCAAAGTTCACGAACGATGCCATGAACACGACTACCACGCACACCGACACAAGCACCAACAGTCGATGCGATCGTCATAGCTTTCCACTGCGATTTTTGCACGTTCACCAGGCATGCGAGCGATGCCCTTAATGCTGATAAGTCCGTCTTCTATTTCAGGAACTTCAGCTTCGAGCAGACGTTCCAAGAAAGTTGGTGCAGTGCGTGAAAGGATAATCTTAGGATTATTATTTTCATTGTCTACACGCAAAATCACAGCACGTATAGTTTCGCCCTTGCGGTATTGGTCTCTTGGAATTTGCTCTCCCTTTGGAAGAATCAACTCGTTGTTATCTTCGTCTACGAGCAGCACTTCACGTTTCCACACTTGGTAAACCTCGCCAGAAATAATTTGACCCACACGGTCTTTATACTTATTATATAAAGAGTCGTGTTCCAATTCCAAAACCTTTGAAGCCAATGTTTGGCGAAGGTTCAAAATAGCACGGCGACCAAACTTTGCAAAATCTACAGGTTCAGAAACATCTTCCCCCACCTCATAGTCGGGCACAATTTTTTGTGCGTCAGTCAAACTTATTTCTTTATTTTCGTCTTGTACCTCACCGTCTGCAACAACGACACGGTTACGATATATTTCAAAATCGCCCTTATCAGGGTTTACAATTACGTCAAAGTTTTCGTCCGAGCCATATATTTTGGCAATAACGTTACGGAAACTCTCTTCCAAAACGCTTACCAATGTAGTACGGTCGATACTCTTGGTGTCTTTAAACTCCTTGAAGGTTTCGACCATATTTGGACGTTCTTCTTCTTTTCTTGCTGCCATAGTTTTACTTGAAACTAATTATATATTTTGTATATTTTACTTCATTCATGTTGTACGCATGGTCTACGTCCATCTTTACAGGGCGTTTCTTTCCTTCCACTTGTACTTTTTCATTGACTGAAACCACAAAGTCATCGCCTTCAACACTTTTCAAAATGCCTTTCACTTTGCGACCTTCTTTATCCAACACCTCAACTTCTTTTCCTATAAAGTTGATGTATTGCTGTGGAACTTTAAAAGGTTGTCCTAATCCAGCCGAGCCAACTTCTAATTCGTAATCTTCTTCATCGCGTGAGAGATGTTCTTCAATAAACTTACTCAATTCTACGCAATCTTCAATCCACACTCCGTCAGCATGGTCGATTTCGATTACAATTCTACTATCAGGACTCAACTGAATATCAACGAGGAAGTATTCTTTGTCTTCCAACCATTCTTCAACAAGTTTTTTTACAACGTTTTTATCTATCATATAAGTTTAAATATGAAAAATGAGGAACTTTTGAGAAGCTCCTCATTCCACTGAACGATGCAAAGTTACGAAATAAACTTCGCTTTTCCAAATATTTTCCACCTTTTCTATTAATTTTCAAGGGAAAACAATAGAATGTGGTGTTTCATCGCCTTAATTGTTTTAATGCTCCGCTTTTAAATTTTCGTAATAAGGCATCGCTATTTCATGTCCATTATCCAAATATATTCTCAGATGATAAGTTTCAACTGACCTTTATTGGTAACCTTGAAAATATCCCTTTTGGTAATAAAATATTTTATCTGTAATTTACAAAAATCATAATAGCCGCTTTTGAAGTGCAAAATAGGCTGTTTGGAGGCTCAAAACAACCTGTTTTGCGATTTCAAAGCGTTTTTTTACTTTTTAAAATTATTTGCATGGCGTTTTGGTTGAGCGTATTAATATAAATAGGTGAAATGTTGAAATGCGTTGTTTTTGCCTGTTCTTGTTTGGTTTTTAATAGAAATATTTGATTTATTCGAAAATTATGTCATTTGTTTTTGTTTGTTTGTGATATTTTGTATAACTTTGTAGAACTACTATCAAGTTTGAAAAATAAACCTAAATTACAAATAATAATGCAAATTAAAACATTAAAAAACAAATTCTTATGGATTTTTTTACTCGTTCTGTTGTGTGGAATAACTAATTTGCGAGCCCAAGGGCTTGATTTTAGTGTCCTGAACGACGATAATCCTGCATCGTCATTATCTCAGACGTCTGGCTATAGAGCTGCTCTGATTGTAGACAAAACGTGGAAAAGTATCAACTCTAATAAGAAGTATTGCTATTGGTCGGTTTCTTATGCTGACGAGTCGTTTAAGTTTAACCCAATGACTTTTGCTTTGTCAAAGACAACTGACACCTTTAAGAGTTATCTTGTTTCTCCTGCTTTAACGTTTAAAGACCTTGAAGGTAAATATTTGAGTTATGGTTGGAAGTTAGCTTCACCGAAAGGCAATTGCAAAGTATCTGTCATTTTGATAGATAAGCAAGGAAATGAACTTGGTAAGATTGATGAATTTTCTGTTTCTGAACGTACTTCTACCTTTACAAAGCGCACAGCGGCAATTCCAAAAGTAGCTGCTGAAAAGGGTTTTATCGCTTTCGTTTGCGAAGGTGATAAGGACAATCGTGGATATTTTGAATTTCAAAACATCGTAACAGGCGATGCGGCAGTTGCCCCAACGCTGAAAGTAGACCCTACTGCGCTCGAATTTAATCAAATCAACGTAGGAAAAGAATCAGACCCACAAGTCATCAATGTAACCATTGAAAACTATGACGGCGACATGATTAAGCCTCTTCTTGAAGGCGATGCCGTGGATTTCTCAGTCGTAACAGGCAATACTGAAGGTTTGGCGAATACTGGTGGCAAGATAACCGTAACATTTAAACCTACACAAAGGGAGAAAAGAATGCAACCCTTACCATTATAGTGGGCGACCAAACACAGAAAATTACCCTACATGGTGAAGCTACAGAAGAAGGAGCAGCCGAAAAACCAAAACAAGAACTTTTGAACGATGGCTTCTTCTGGCATTTTAAGGCAGACGGAAAACCTGAATTTTGGGAAGCAGTAGGTGCTGAAGTAAAGAAACTTGAAGGAATAGATTCTTATCGCAGCGACGGCGGCTTCGCTGTTGGAATTAAAACAAAGGGAGAAAAGGGTTATTTGCGCCAAACTATCGACCTTGCTGCTGTCGATAAGGAAGTAACTGCGGGCGATGAAGTGCAATGCTCAATGAAGTATAAGACTGTTGCAAGCCCAGAAGGAAAGGCTCCTTTGCGCCTTGCTATGCGTTGGACAGACAATGCGGGCAATCTTATTCAATGTGCTGAAAAAGATTTCGTAGACAATCCTAATATTTTCTTCGGTAAGATGAAGACTTGGGGCAGCTTAACATTCCGTACAACTTGTCCTGCTGGTGCTACAAAACTTGAATATAAAGTTGAAGTAAACGAAAATAGCGAAGTTGCTTTCGACGAATTTACTGCTGAACGCATACCACAAAGCTATGCAAAGGGACACCCATTGGTAGCAATCCTTCCTCAATCTGCTACCATTAAGGGTAGAGTTTCTGTCCCTGCTGAATACGATATTGCTATTCAAGCAAGAAATTTGGCACCAGCACAACCTAAATTTAATGGCGGAGAGCGTCCAAACGAAGTTTTGAAACTTGGTATTGCAGAAATTAAGGGTACTACTTCTATTGCAACCAAACTCAATGTAACTCCTGTAAAGAAGGGTGCTTACACAGAAGGAAAGGCTTACAAAGTTTCATTCCTTGGCGGTGATACAGATTTGTCAAGTGGTTTAACCTTGTTTGGTTATTTCATGGATAAGGATAAAGACCCTACTTTGAAGTTGGCTGATGGTCAAAAACCACGCAAAATGAACGCAGGTAAAGGTAAAACGGATAAACAAACCATTAA